>JBGQLF010000107.1:0-12723 GCA_041499985.1 Gemmataceae bacterium | reverse complement strand
GCCGCTCGCGCGGCAGCGCCTCGGATCACGCCCACCGGCAGTGGAATACGCTCTACGAGACCTTGTGCGGTCTCGGCGTGACCGTCGAACTGATGCAGCCGCAACCGGGCTTGCCCGACCTCGTGTTCACCGCCAACGCCGGGCTGATCTTCGGCAAGCGCTTTTTCAGCTCACAGTTCCGCCATGAAGTGCGCGCCCGCGAGACGCCGCACTTTGATGCCTGGTTTGGGGACCACGATTTCCAGGTCGAACATCTGCCGGAAGGGATGTTTTTCGAAGGGGCCGGCGATGCCCTCTTCTGCGGCCGTACGCTCTTCGCAGGGTATCGGATCCGGAGCGATGTGCGCGGCCACCAGCACTTGGGGAAGGTCCTTGATCGGCAGGTACTGCCACTGGAGCTGATCAATCCCCGCTTCTATCATCTCGACACTTGTTTCTGTCCGCTGGCCCCCGGCGAGGCGATTTATTACCCCGCCGCATTTGATCAGTATGGACGGCGCGTCCTCGAAGCCCACATCCCGCGCCTGTTGGCGGTGCATGAGGCGGATGCCTATCGCTTCGGCTGCAATGCGGTTGTCACCGGCAAGACCGTAGTTCTGAATAGCGGGTGCGACCACCTGGCAGCGGAGCTACGCGCGTGGGGCTATCAGCCTGTTCCTGTGGAGTTGGACGAATTCATCAAGGCCGGCGGCAGCGCCAAGTGCCTGACGCTGCGGCTGGATGGCGAGGATGCAGCCATCTGGGAGCAGGAAATCACGGTGACGGACCCGCAGGAAGCGTCCCACTTCTGACGCTTTCCGGCGCGCGCATCACCACATCACGTTGAGTCGCGGCAGCGGCTGATCACCACGGCTATGGAGCCAGAAGTCGAGCCCGACACCTGCCAGGGCGAGGAGATGGCCGTACAACGCCAGCCGCAGCCAGAACGTGGGATGGATATTGAACTGGCTGAGGAACTGGGCGCGCTTCAAATCTACTTTATCCTTCTCCTCAGGCGTCAGGTCCCCTTGCAGCTCGCTCTCGACCTGCTGGTTGGCAAGTCCTTGCAAGGTGTTCTCCAGGCTGAAACCCACCAGGAGCTGGAACACTAGCAAGACCGTAGTCAGCAGCACGACGCCGGTCACGATGGCCAGTCGCCACGGCTTGAAGCGCTGTACCCCCGGCGGCAGGGTCCGCGGAGCAACGGTCAGCAACACGGCAATGACCGCCGTCGGCAACCCGAGCACGACCAAGACCAGGACATACAGGATCATCGGCATACTGACTCCGGGTGGGTTTTTGGCGCTGGCGAAACCGTTGACTTTTTCCCATACCAGATTGCGGGAGAAAGTCCCAAAAGCGGTCCCCCAACCGGACTGGGTATAGACCTGAATCCCGGCCGGATACATGCCCAGCCAGGGGAAGAACAACAGCACAAAGAGCAGCACCAGGCACACGGGCGCAATCCAGGGAACGACGCGCGGGCTCAGCGTCAGGGTCCGTGTATGCGTGTAGCCCAGTGGGGGAGGAGGCGGTGGCGTCCTCGCCGTTGGCTGGGCGGGGGGGGATTCCGGTGTGACATTGGCCGGAGCCGGCTCCACCAGGCGCCGTGCCGGTGCGGCCGGCGTTTCGGCGGCCACCGAATAGAAGTCAACTTTGGCCAGCGAGGGCCCCGCAGAGGAGGCTGGGGCCAGCGCAGAGGGCGCTGCGGTGGAGTAAGCCTGGTTGGCCGGTGCCTGCGGCAGCGCGGGGACGGCAAACGGACCGTTGCAGAGCGGGCACTTCATCGTTTGGCCGGCGTTCTGGTCCGGGATGGTGAGCAGCTTCTGGCAATTGGGACAGAGAAGGTTCATGTGAAGCTCGGTTTCCGAGAGACAGGGGACGTTATCCCCGCGTGGGTGCAGGCACACCTCGCCCATCAGGAGACTACGAAAAGCGAAACGTTCGCGGCAGGTAGGACAACAAGTCCGAAGCGATCAATGAGACTTCGCCCAACTCGTCGCGGGCCAGGTCGCCGGCCAAGCCGTGCAGATGTACCGCGAGTTGGGCAGCGGCAAACGGTTCGAGGCCTTGCCCGAGAAGGGCGGCGATGAGGCCGGTGAGCACATCGCCGGTGCCGCCCGTCGCCATCCCGGGATTGCCCGTGGTGTTGTGATAAATGCGCCGGCCGTCGGTCACAATCGTGCCGTGTCCTTTGAGGGCAACCACGACGTGATGCTCCGCGGCGAAGCGCACGGCCAATCCTTGACGCTGGCTCTGCACCGTGGTCACATCCGTGCCCAGCAGGCGCGCGAACTCGCCTGGATGCGGCGTGAGGATAGCGGGCCCCGGCCGACTGCGCAGACAAGCGGTCTGCTGTTCCAGGGCATTGAGACCATCGGCGTCCAGGACGAGCGGCGCGTGTAGCTTGGCGATCAGCGTCGTGACGATGGCCGTAAGCGCCGGGCTGCGACCGAGGCCGGGTCCGAGGGCGACGACATCCTTGCCGTGAGCCAGTGCCAGCAGCTCAGCTGCCGCCGGGCCAGCGACTTGGCCGTGCTCGTCCTGAGGCAAGGGAGCGGTCAAGTAACAGGGATTGGCGCTGGCCACGATCGGCAGGATTTCAGCCGGGACCGCGACATAAACCAAACCGGCGCCCCCCCGCAGCGCCGCGCTGGCGCACAGCACGGCAGCACCGGACATCCCCCGACTGCCGGCGATGATCAGGATTCGGCCGAAATCGCCCTTGTTGTTTTCTGGGCCGCGTGGGGGTACTACCGGGAGCTTAGAGATCACTTCAAGGGCTTGCGAGGAGGACTGCGTCATGATGGCTTTCGCTCCACGGCCATGAATAGAGCGCCCTATGCGCTGGTGCCCGAGCCGCTTACAATGCCCTCCATGCACCGCGCCGCACGCCGAACTGTCTTGCTGGTCCAGTTGCCGATCCCACCACTTGGGCCGGCGCCGATCCGTGGCAACGTGCCCCTGGCCGCGGCGTACTTGAAACTGTACGCCGAGTCCAAGGGGCTGGATGCGCTTTATGATATCGAAATCGTTCCGGTCCTGGAAGTCAACACGTTTGGCGATCACGCTTTGGTTGCAGCCCTCGCTGCCCGTGAGCCGTGGTTGGTCGGCTTCACCTGCTATGTCTGGAACATCGAGCGGACTCTGTGGATCGCCCAGGCGCTGAAGCACCGCCGGCCGCAGGTGCGGATCGTCCTCGGCGGTCCCGAGATTACCGCCGACAACGCCTGGGTGCTGGAAACACCGGCTTACGACTTTGCGGTCATCGGCGAAGGCGAACAGACCTTTGCCAACTTGTTGCTCGGGCTGCTCGGAGATGACGTGCCGCCGGTGCCGATCCCTGGGCTGTATGTCCCTCCCGCTACAGGGCCGGCGCGCTATGATCCAGCGCGGCGGCCGGCGTTTCGCACGCCCTTGCCCGATCTCAATGCGCTCGGCTCGCCCTACCTCGCCGGCATTCTGGACGCGGCTGAAGAGCAGATGCTGCTCCTGGAGACGACGCGGGGCTGTGTGTTCAAGTGCAAGTTCTGCTACTACCCCAAGAGTTATGATAAGCAATACTATTTGGCGCGCGAGACCATCTTGGCGAACCTCCGCCATGCCCAGGAACGCGGGGCCCGTGAAGTTTTCCTCCTCGATCCGACCCTGAATCAACGGAAGGATTTCGCCGACCTGCTGCGCCTGCTGGCGACGGGCAACCCGGGCCGGCGTTTCAGCTATTTCGGCGAGCTGCGCGCGGAGGGCATCACCGAGGAAACCGCTCGGTTGCTCCGCGACGCCCATTTCACCGAGGTCGAGGCCGGTTTACAGTCGATCGATCCTGAGGCCCAACAGAAGATGGATCGCAAGAACAATCTGCGCGCTTTCGAGCGGGGCGTGCGGGCCATGATGGGTCAGGGAATCGCGGTGAAGGTGGATCTGATCGTCGGCCTGCCGGGTGATACCGTGGCATCGGTACGCCGCGGCCTGCACTACTTGCGCGAGAGCGGCCTGTACAGTGATGTGCAAGTCTTTAACCTCAGCATTTTGCCGGGCACCGCGTTTCGTCAGGAGGCCGCGGAGTTGGGGCTGACGTTCCAGCCAAGGCCGCCCTATTACCTCCTGCGGACACCGACCTTGGCCCGTGAGGATCTGTATGAGCTGATGCACGAGGCGCAAGAGTTGTTTGGCATCGAGTTCGATGCTCAGCCGCCGCCCGTCTTGGAATTCGACCGTCATGCACCGCTCGAGCGGGTCTGGCGTCGAGACCTGGACCTTGCAGAGGCGAGCGAACCTCCCCCGCGGGATTGCCGCTCCCAGGCGTTCACGCTGTGGCTTCAGGCAGCCAATTTCCACCAGCGCCAAGAGGAAGCCGCCGCTGAGATCCGGCGAATCCTCGACGACAACCCCTTCACGACATTGCAAGTCGTGCTGGAGCCGGCGCCGCACCTCCGCCCCACCGTCCTGCCGCAGGTGTTGCCGCTCCGAGTGCTCGAATCCCTGACGGTTGCGTGCCAACATACATCCACGTATCTGGACCGCTATTACGCACTTCAGCCAGGGCGGTTCAACGGAGCCAAACGGCTGATCGTGCTGCTGCCAGCCAGCTGGCGGTTGCGGCTCGATTCGGACTGGATTGCGGCAGCAGGAGCGTACGCCACGCTCGTGTGGCGCGGCAAGCCGGAAGAGGTGGCAGCGCCGGAGGAGCTGGAAGCGTTTGAGTATGCCTGGGCCCCTTGAGAACGGCAGCGGTTTGCGGCATCATAAGGGAACGCTTCCGCCTTGCTTCGAACAGGGAGTCGTACGGATGTCGGAACCATGGTATCGAGACGGTCTGCGCTTCCGGTGTACGCGCTGTGGCCATTGCTGTACCGGCGCCCCGGGCTACGTCTGGGTCCATGACGAAGAGATCACCGCGCTTGCCGAGTACCACGGCCAAACGGTGGCGGAATTCACGGCGCTCCACGTGCGCCAGGTTGGCCACCGGCGCAGCCTGCGCGAGCAGGTGAATGGCGATTGCGTCTTTTACGACAAGATCCAAGGCTGTACGGTCTACCCTGTGCGGCCGCGGCAATGTCGCACCTGGCCGTTCTGGGAAAGCAACGTGGTCACGCCGGAAGCATGGGAGCGAACCTGCGCGATTTGTCCGGGTTCGGGACAGGGTGAGTTGATTGCGGCGGAGGAGATCACGCGCCGGCTGAACGTCATTCGGATTTGAGACATGGTGTTCAAGGTTCCGTCAGCTGAGTGGCAGGATGAATGAGTAATGGCTCAACCAAGCCGATCCGACTTTCGAAGCATGCGCGAGGGCGGCTTCGTCAGAGAGGCTTTACAGAAACGGAAGTGCAGGACACGATTCGCACCTGTCCATGGCGACCTGCACCCGGTGGTCGCTGGGAAGCCTTGAAGGTTTATTCATTCCAAAATGTTTGGAATGGAACTCATTACGCCAACAAGAAGGTGCGTGTGATCTTTGTGGAACTTGCTACCGAGATTTTGGTGGTGACGGTCTACACCTACTTCTACTAGCCGGGAGAGCACGATATGAGGATCAGCTATGATCTCGAAGCCGATGCCCTAAGCATTGTGTTCCGAGATGCTACCGTCACCCTACAGGAACTGGCAGAAGGTATCACGGCCGAATACGATGCTGGGGGTTACTTGGTCGGAATCGAAATCCTAGATGCCGCCAAGCGATTCGGGGACCCATCCGCTTTACAACAGGTCATTGTTGAAGGTTTGGGACCGGTCACTCCGGTTGTAGAACAACAGCCATGAATGGCTGGAGGCCCTCGACATTCTGTCAGGGTGCCAGGATGGAGGAAACGGGCCGTGTCCAAGGAACTCCGCCGCCAAGTTCTGGAAATCTACCAGCAAGTCGATCAAGCCGTCGCTGCCGCCGGCCCGGTGTGCGTCGCCAGCGGTCGTTGCTGTCGCTTCAAGGAATATGGTCACGTTTTGTTCCTGAGCAATCTCGAAGCCGAGGTCCTGCTCGCTTCCGCCCCGCCCTACCAACCGCCGGTCTCGCCGGACTTCTGCCCATTTCAGAAGGACAACCTGTGCACGGCCCGAGAGCCGAGGCCGCTCGGCTGTCGCATCTACTATTGCGATCCGTCCTATCAGGAAACCGGCAACCAGATCACCGAGGAGTACCTGCGCCGACTCAAAGAACTCGCCCAGGAGCACGGCGCCCTTTGGCAGTACGCACCGTTGCACTACTTCTTGAACGCGGCCGGCCATGAACCGGCCCCAAGTCCCGAGCCGTAAGGAGGACTGCATGCCCTGGCTATGCTCGACCGTTGCCCTTGTTCTCTGTGCCGCTTTTGTCCCCGCGGCCGATTGGCCGCAATGGCTCGGCCCGCACCGCGATGGCGTGTCCCCAGAGAAGGTGGCACCGTGGAATGAAGCTCCGAAAGTACTGTGGCGCCAGCCCGTGGGCGAGGGACACAGCTCGCCGGTCGTCGCCGCGGGACGGGTCGTTCTCCATACCAAGGTCAAAGATAAGGACGAAGAAGCGGTGACCGCGTTCGACGCGCTCACCGGCCAGATCCAGTGGCAGACTACCTATCCCCGGGCGGCCTTCCAGAGCGTCTTCGGCAACGGACCGCGGGCAACGCCGACTCTTGCCAGCGGCCGGGTCTATGCTTTTGGCGTCACGGGTGTCCTCGGCTGCTTTGCTGCCGACAGCGGCAAACAGCTCTGGCAAGTCGACACGCTCAAGCAGTTCCAGGCGCCCAATCTGACCTTCGGCATTTCTTGCTCGCCCTTGTTGGAGGGAAACAAGGTTTTGGTAAATGTCGGCGGCAAAGGGGCGTCGATCGTCGCGTTTGACAAGGATAAAGGGGATGTCCTTTGGAAGAGCCTGGATGATCGGGCGAGCTACGCGTCGCCGATCGCCTTCGGCAGCGGACCGGAGCGGCAGGTCGTTTTTCTCACCCAGCAGGGCCTGGTGGCACTCCACCCCACGGACGGCAGTGTTTTCTGGAAATACCCACTCATCGATCAGCTCAGCGAAAGCTCGACCACGCCGGTGCGCGTCGACGATCTGCTCGTGGGCAGCTCCGTGACCTATGGAAGTGTGGCGCTGCACCTGGAGACCAAGGACGGCAAACCTGCCGCGACCCAGGCCTGGAAGAACCCGGCCCTCACCTGTTATTTCTCGACGCCTCTGCCGGTCGGCAAGGATCAGCTGTACCTGGTGACGGGGCGTCTCCTGCCGCCCCCGCAAGTCGTGCTCCATTGTGTGGAGACCAAAACGGGCAAGGACCTGTGGACGAAAAGCAGCATCGGCAAGTATCACGCGGCCCTTCTGCGCACCGCCAACGACAAACTGCTCATGCTGGACGATGGCGGCAACCTTGTGCTGCTCGAGCCCAACCCGAAAGAATACCGCGAACTAGCCCGAGCCAAAGTGTGCGGCCCGACCTGGGCGCACGCCGCCCTGTCCAACGGCAAGTTGTACCTTCGCGATGAGAAGGAGCTGATTTGCCTGCAATTGGCGGAGTAGCACGGGCTCAAGTGCAGAATCCAGGGATCTCTATTTTGTAGGACGGCTCTCCAGAGCCGTCCGGACAGTCCGAACGGCTCTGGAGAGCCGTCCTACAAAGCAAAACAGCTCTCGGGATCTTGCACTAGGGACCTGTGGTGCGGAATCGTGCACGATCATTTAGCCTTGGAACGCATGGGTGCGGATTCACAGCATGAACTTCTTGCCTTGCCAGCTGTCCCGGCACTCGAGCTCGGTTTGGATGGCGCGCAGTAGGTTTGCCTTGTCCAGGCACCAGAGCGGCGCGATGAGATACTCCGGAGGCGCGTCGCCATTGAGACGCTGGATCACCATTCCCGGAGGCAGCCGTTCCAGAAAATCACACACCACCTGCACGTATTCCTCGCGCTCCAGCATGCGGACAGTGCCTTCCCGGTACATCTGTTCCAGCGGCGTATCCTTGACGACGTGCAGGTTGTGGATTTTGACGGCCTGGATCGGTAGGGCAGCCAGCGCCTCCGCCGTCGCCAGCATGTCCCGCGGCGTCTCGCCGGGCAGGCCCAGGATGACATGGGCGCACAAATCCAGGCCGCGCCCCTGGCAGCGCCGCACCGCATCGACAAAGGCATCAAAATGATGACCGCGATTCATCCAGTCCAGGGAACGATCGTGCACGCTTTGCAGCCCGAGCTCCAGGCACACATAGCGATCGCGAGCATAGCTCTGCACCAGGTCCAGGATCGGGTCCGGCACGCAGTCGGGCCGGGTGCCGATGGCCAGGCCGACGATCTGCGGATGCTCTAGGGCCTCGTCATAGAGCCCGCGGAGCTTGGCCACGGGGGCGTAGGTATTGGTCGCGGCCTGGAAGTACGCGAGGAAGCGGTCGGCCCCATAGCGCTCCTGGAGCACAGCCACACCGCGGCGGACCTGCTCGCGGATGCTGGTGCGGGGCAGCCGGCGATTCGGACTGAAACTGCGGTTGTCGCAAAACACGCAGCCGCCCACGGTTACGGTGCCGTCCACGTTGGGACAGGTGAAGCCGCCGTCCACGGTGACGCGAAACACCTTGGTGCCGAAGCGAGCCCGCAGGAAGCGACTGAAGGCGTGGTAACGGCGCTGGGCCGTGAAGCCCGGTGGTAGAACGGCAGAGCTCGCCATGGACCACCTTTCTTGGAAAACATTCTGAAAAAAGTCTCGTTGTGGACCCCATCGCCAGCCTATTATACTGGGAATGCCTTCATCTCGTCTGATTTGGAGGATAGAGAGGGGCCTCTCCACGAACCTTGTTGTTCTCGAATCCTGGGTCCAGCGAGAGTTGAGTCATGAGTTTGGAGCCACACGGAGAACTCGTTCCAGTTGGCGGCGGCGATCCGATTC
Organism: Gemmataceae bacterium; assembly: GCA_041499985.1. Classification (GTDB taxonomy): domain Bacteria; phylum Planctomycetota; class Planctomycetia; order Gemmatales; family Gemmataceae; genus JBGQLF01. Next base: position 3,899 of record JBGQLF010000107.1, on the reverse strand, counting down.
CTCTGATCCGAGAATCGTTGACCCTTGGCCGGCGCGAATCCTGCGACATTTGCATGCGCTACCCCAACGTGTCGGGGCTGCATTGCAAATTGGTCTACCGCAAAGGGTACTGGTACGTCCACGATCTCGGCAGTACCAACGGCATCAAGGTGAACGGGGTCCGGGTGCAGGAGAAAATCCTGCACGCCGGCGATGAGATCGGCATCGCCAAACGGCGTTTCAACATCACCTATACGATGCCCGCCGGCCAACACGCGTTGGAGGAGATCAGTGAAGATGAAGATATCATGGGGCAATCGCTGCTCGAGAAAGCGGGGCTGACGCGTCCGAAGCGTCACGAAGAGCCGCGGCCCAAGACGCTTGATGCCGGCGAGTTCTTGTTGGATGATGACAGCTAGCGCCGGATCCCGGGGCCCTGTTTTCGTGGGATAGGATTCCGATCCTGTCTGATCGTCAGACAGGATCGGAATCCTATCCCACGAAAATAGGTCCCCCCGATCCTGCACTAGGACGATTCAGGAAGGCTGGTGTTGAGATGCCCCAGCTTGTTGCGTGCTGGATCGTGCTCCTCGGCACAGCTGGACCGCCGGCTCAGGAGGCGAAGGCGGCTCCGCCGGCCGAATGCTACGTCGTCGAACCCGATTTGCAGAACTTTTCGCTGAAGACCCTTCTGAAACTGTGATCGTCGAGTCTTCCACACGATTCGGTAGAAAGTTAAGCTGGGAAGCCGCTGGCGACCGCGTTCTCCGGCGGCTCCCCGCGAAACAGGTCAGCAACGGATTGTTGGGCGGCGCCTCAATCCCGGAACACACCGTGGCAATTATTGCAGGCGGAATTCAGCTTGGCCGCCGCCGTTTTGACTTCCGTGGGGTTCTTCGTCTTGGCGGACTGAGCGAGTTGTCCCGAGGCCTGGCGCATCTCCTTCGCCCACATCGTCCAGTCGGCACGTTTCTTGGCGCCTTCGTCTTTCTGGGGCACCTTGGCCTGGGCAACTTCGGACACCGCTGCCGTGATCACCGCCAGGCGCGCGAGGGCAGTGGCTTCGTAGTCGAGCTGTTTCTGCGGCAGCGGCTTCCGGGCGATGTTGATCAGCTTGGCTTCGATGCCGTCGGGAGTGATCTTGCCGGCCTCCGTTCCGACGCCCACGCCTTTCTTGGTCCGCGGTAACATCAGGTTCATGACATCGCCCAGATCGGCGTCCTTGGCCAGAAGGGCTGCTTCCTTCTTGGCCGCGGCGTCGTCGCCCTTCTCAATCAGCTCGGCGATCTTCAAAAGGGCAGCGCGCGGATCTTTGCCATCGGCGGCGCCACCGGTCTCCGCACCGGCTATCAGCCACAAGCCCAGCGCCAACAGTAGGGCGCCCGCTATCAGCCCACGTACCTCTGTCTTCATCAGTGACTCCTTCTTCGGGGTTACCCAGACGCCTTGCGGTAGGGACGCCATCCTCGCCGAGGAGAAGAGGACCGAGGACGGAGGACAACAGGAAATCACTGTAGCCCTGTCTTTTGTCCTCCGTGGCTCTTCGGAAAGCGGTCCGTCCCTGCCACGAGACCGTCAATCTTAAGAGGGTCCAGGAGCTTTGCAAGAGGCAGGAACCGCTTTTCGGCGTGGAGTCAACGGCTGCCTGCGCCTGTCGGAGATACCGTAGGGCGCCGTCCTGCCGAGAGATTCTTCCTCGGGGTCGTCGCGATCCGATTGCCAGTCGTCCGTTCCAGACCTATGCTTCAGGGGAACTTTCCTGGCAGCATAGGTTGTGAGCCCGAAACGTTGTTGCCCGGTCGACAACGCCATGCCAGGTGTGGCGCGATCGGGACTGGAACCGAGACTCCAATTGCCATGACGCGTACCTCGGTTGAGGCCAAGGGAAATCGCACCAGCTGCGGGCAAGGACTGACTGTCCTCGGCGCCGAAACGCGGCGGCAGATCGCGCCGGGGTCCCCGGCCAACCGACCCGACCTGCCTCCTGCCAGCCAGCACTTCCTGGAGCAGCTGCTCGAGATCCAGCTCCTCAGCCCTAGCTTGGCCGAGGGATTTCTGGAGCAGACGGGCGAGCGCCTGGCGGAGTTTACCAGTGCCGAAAGCCTGGGCCACGCACTCGTCCGAGCCGGCCTGCTGACGACGTACCAGCTCGACCGTATGCTGGCGGGGACCACGCACGGCCTCGTGCTGGGCAACCATCGCGTGTTGGAACGGCTCGGGACCGGAGCGATGGCCGTGGTCTTCCTCGCCGAACACGCGCTCCTGAAACGGCGTGTCGCGCTCAAAGTGATGCCGGTAGATGAGGACTGCCCGGCGGCTCTGCTGCAACGTTTCTATGCCGAGATGCGCGTGCTGGCGGATTTGCACCATCCCAACATCGTCATGGCCTTCGACGCCGGCAAACTGGCGCCGCCGCGTGCGGGCATGCCGGCGCTTCTGTACCTGGTCATGGAACTGGTCGACGGCGGCGATCTGGAACGGTATGTGCTCGACCACGGTCCGGTGCCGATCCTGCAAGCTTGCGATTGGATCCGCCAGGCCGCCTGCGGTTTACAGGAAGCTCACGATCATCACCTCGTCCACCGCGACGTCAAGCCGTCGAACTTATTGTTCACCAAGCGCGGGCAGATCAAGGTGGTGGACTTCGGCCTGGCCCGGCAGTTCTCCAGTCGCCTGACGGATCCGCGGGCGCTCCTCGGCACCCTGGATTACATGGCTCCGGAACAGAGCCATGACGCGACGGCGGTCAGCCCCGAGGCCGACATATTTGGTCTGGGGGCAACGCTGTTTTGGCTCTTGACCGGAGAAACGCCCTACGCGCCGACCCAGAATCTGGCGGAAGCCGTGCGCCAGTTGCAGCGCAGTCGGCCGCGCCGGTTGCGCGAGTTGCAGCCCGATGCCCCCGCCGAGTTGGAGGCACTGCTCGACCGGATGATGGATCCCGATCCGGCTTGCAGGCCGTCACAGCCGCTTGCCGTCATGAATGCGCTGCTACCGTTTACGGCTCCCTTGGAAGAGTGGGCGTGTCGACGCAGCCTACCCGGCGGAGGCGCGAAGGATGCCCAGGCTCCGCCGCGGACGCCGACCGGACAAGCCGAGAGTGCCAGCGTGAGGCCGGCGAGCGACCAGCCAAAGGATTCGGTCGAGGTGGGGTGGGAACTGCTCGCAGGTTGGAACGAAGGCTCTCACGAAGGAAAACGGCTGGCCGTGCCGCTTCCCGGGCCTGCTCGGGGGATGAGCCCGCCGGTCGCCCGACGCATCCTGATCGTGGACGATGAGGTGCCGTTTCGCCGCGTGAGCCGGTCTGTCCTGGAGCCACTCGGATTGGAGTGTGCCGAGCTGGAAGACGCCGAGACCGCGCTGGTGGCGCTACGTCAACAGCCGTACGACCTCGTACTGCTCGATCTCAACCTGCCCGGCATGGACGGCTATGAGCTGTGCCGCCAGCTGCGTGAACGTCCGCCGCGCGCTCATTTCAAGATCATCATTGTCTCCGGTCGCGGCGATCCCAATCAACTCGCGGAGGCCTTGCCGCGGGGCGCGGATGACTATATCGCCAAACCGTTCGAGCTTTGCCAGCTCACCGCCAAGGTCCTGCATGCCCTGCAACTCCAGGAGGCCCAGGAGCGTGCCGATCTCCTGTCCGAACAACTTCTGCTGACCAATCGGCAACTTGAAAACGGCCTGGCGGCGCGCAGCCGGGATGTGCGCCAGGCCCAGGATGCCCTGCTGTTCGCCATGGCCAAATTGGCGGAGCTGCGCGACGGCGAGACTCCCGGTCATCTGCGTCGCTTGCAGCAATATAGCCGCTGTCTGGCCGACGGGATTGCCAGCGAACCCAGCTGGGAGGGCGTGCTGACGCAATCGTTTCTGGAGCAGCTGGAACGCTGCGTGCCGTTGCACGACATCGGCAAGATCGG
>JBGQLF010000106.1:0-12739 GCA_041499985.1 Gemmataceae bacterium | reverse complement strand
TGATAAAACATCGGTTCTTGGAAATCACGTTTCGCAAGGGAAAGCCGCTTGCCGCCTACCTCTACCTGGCTCGCAATCCCGGGGATACCAGCGCCCGTACCGAGCGGTATGGATCGGGTCTTCTGATTGATTATGCCCCGGATGGCCGCGCTATCGGGTTAGAGATCACGGCACCGAGCAAGGTAACGCTGGCGGCCCTGAATGAAGTATTGGTGGCCGCCAACCAAGAGCCTGCTACGGCCGATGATTTCGCGCCCATACTTATCCTCCGGCAAGAAACCACTACACCGAAATGATGGCTCCCGCTGTTCGGAGGCTTTCCTACCGCTTGCTACCTTTCGGCACCGGGCCCGTCGCAAAAGGCCAATCGATCGGCTGATACCGAACATCCAGGTACGGTGTCTCGATCCGGCGGTGCTTCTCCGCTCGGCTGGTCATGGCCGCATCGAGGATGCCGGTTGTCAACAGCGTTCGCTCGACCGGATAAACGGCATGCCCGGTCTGAATCGTCGCATCAATTGCCCGCACCAGGTAGGCGAAGTGGCCAAACGGCGCCGGTTGCTGCAAGTAGAAATGCGTTGCCGCCGGCTGGTCCTGGCCCTGGAGCTGCCCGGCGAAGCAAAAGGACCCGCCATCACCTTCCCGTACGTAGCCGTTCATCATGGCAACGGCTGCCCGGAAGCCATCGCGGTACTCGATCAGGAACAAGCCGCCGTCCGGGGCTTTCGCAGTCGGTGCCCGATAATCCCCCTCGGCATGGGCCGGCACCAGTGCCAGCGCCGCTTCCAACAACCGCTTCGACCAGCGTCCCTGATCCAGCGCTCGCCACATCTCCTCGCCCTGAAGGCACTGCACCGCCTGGACACCGGTCTCGCCTCCTTTGCGGCGTTCCACCATGCACTGGAGCGATTCCAGGGCGTGAAAGCCATACGCCTCGAAACCGCCATACCCCACCTGTACCGCCTCGGTCAACGCACAGTTCCTCGGCAATTGCAACGGCGGCCGGCGCCAGGTCACCGGCAGCGACGACCCCGCCAGAAACGGCACGAACAGTTCGCGCGATTTGTCGTACATCCACTTGGCGTCGGTCCAGGTCGCGGCCAGGTGCTTGTCATTGAACACCGGCACCGACTTGTTGCACTTGGTGAAGGTCGCGGCCACGCCTTCGAAGAACCGGCGCCGCGGATATAGCGTCTGGCCTTTCTCGTTGCGCGGATACTTGCCGTGTTCCCCGATGCAGAGCACGCCGTCAACGGCTAGACCTTTGCTCCCCAGCGTCAGGGCACCTTCGATGGTGTCGTAGATGGTAAACTTGTGCTTCTTGGCCAGATCCCGGCTCATGTCGTTGGCGGGGAATTGATCGACAACCATCGACACCAGGCGCAGGTTGGGACCCGGTCCGCCGTCCTGGTCATAGCCTTCCAGGATCTTGCCGAAGATGACATCGGCGTGAGAATTGCGGCGATACTCGGTGATGATCGCGGCAACTTTCTTTGGCTCGCTCATAAAGACTCCCTCCACGAGGGACACGAAGGACCACGAAGGCTGAGAGGAAATCCCTCCACGATCGGCTTATGGTTTCTTCCCTGGCCCCTTTGGTCGGTCTTCGTGTTCCTTCGTGTCCTCCGGGGATACACCCTTGGGGAAACGTTTCGAGGAGATCACTTCCTCGCCTTGATCCGTTTGGCGCACGATCAAAGCCGAGACGCCTTCGGTCTCCTCGATGATCGCCAAGCCGCGCTCGGGACCGACGACGGCCACTACCTTGGTCAGGCTGTCCGCGGTGATGCCGTGCCGGGCCACCACCGTGACACTGAGCCGGCCAACCAGGCCGATCCCCGTCTTCGGATCGACGATGTGCGAGTAGCGTTTGCCGCCGATTTCCACGTACTGCTCGGCGTCTCCGGAAGTCGACACGGCCGCGTTTTTCAGCGACAGATATCGGCTCGGCGTGCGATTGGGATCGAGCAGCGGAGCAATGCCCACGAACCAGCCGTCCTTATCGGGCGGTGGATCGCTGACGGCAATATCACCGCCCGCGGCCACCAAGGCGCGCGTGATACCGTGCTGCTGTACGACCTTCAGCGCCTCATCGGCACTATATCCCTTGGCGATGCCGCCGAGATCCAATTGCATGCCGTTTTGGAGCAGTTGCACGGTGTGCGTTTGGGCATCGAGACGCATCTTGTCGTAGCCGACCAGCTCGCGGGCCCGAGCCAGTTCCTTTGGATCGGGCAGCTCGTGGATCTTGCGCGCACGACGCCACAGACGCACAACCGGACCCACGGTGACATCAAAGGCTCCGCCGGAGCGCCTGGACACTTCTTGAGCGCGGGATAAGACGAAGAACAAGTCGTCACCGACGGGCACTGGTGGCCCGCCGGCTTTTTGACACAAGCGCATCAATTCGCTGGTGGGACGGTAGTCGCTCATGATACCATCGAGCGCGGCGATGCGCTCGAAAGCGGCTTTGGCCGCCCGCTGGGCGCTGGCCTCGTCGGGGGCATAGAGGATAATCTGGAACCGCGTGCCCATGTGCGGCTCCGTGAAGGCGAAACGGGCCAGCGCCGGCTCCCTCACCCTACCCTCTCCCCCGCCGCGGGGGAGAGGGTAGGGTGAGGGGGCCGGACTGGAGCCGAGCGTCGTCAACCAGAGCCCGAGGATCGACAAGCTCAAGGTGTGTGCCATCGTGTGGTTCCGTACTAAATAGCTGCACGGATTTGGGAAAGTAGAACGGAATTCATTCCGTTGGCTTTCCCGAACGGAATGAATTCCGTTCTACTCTCCCTCTTGCGGGGACGTAGTCAGCTGACAACCTTTGGGACCGAGCGGAGCTTACCACAAATGCGACGGTTCTTACAGTATCCCCTGGGCGGAGGCTTGCTTTGGCTGGGTCTCGCGGCCTGCTTCTGGCCCAGCGATCCCGCCACCTCGGCCTCCGGACAAACGGCCGACTTTCCGCCCGCCACGCACAAGTCGTATGTCGAAACCATTCCCGGCTCCGACGTCAAATTCGAGATGATCGCGATCCCCGGCGGTACCTTCCTGATGGGCAGTCCCAGCAGCGAGCCGGGACGGGCGGAGGACGAGGGGCCGCAGCATCCTGTCACCATCCGTCCGTTGTGGATTGGCAAGTGCGAAGTGACCTGGGACGAGTACGACCAGTACTGGAAGAAGCAAGAAGGCGCCGAGCAGCCCAAGCCCACCGCGCAAGACAAGGCCGCCGACGCCGTTTCGCGCCCCACTCCTCCCTATGCCGATGAGACCTTTGGCCATGGCCGCGAGGGCAACCCGGTCATCTGCATCACGCACCACGCCGCGATGGAGTATTGTCGTTGGCTGTCCGCCAGGACCGGCAAGAGCTATCGCCTACCTACTGAGGCCGAATGGGAATACGCTTGCCGGGCCGGTACCAAGACCGCCTACTCCTTCGGCGACGATGCGAAGCAGCTTGGCGACTACGCCTGGTTGGCCGGCAACTCCGAAGAGGTGGCCCATCCGGTCGGCAAGAAGAAGCCGAATCCGTGGGGCCTGCACGACATGCACGGCAACGTCGCGGAATGGTGCCTGGATCAGTATCGCAAAGACCTCTATGCCACGTTCCCTCAGGACAAGCCGGTGCTGTTGCCGGTCGTCCTTCCCACCGCCGACCGATTCTCCAACGTGGCCCGAGGTGGCTCCTGGGCGGACCAACCCGCCCGCCTGCGCAGTGCCGCGCGCCGGGGATCTGACAAGAGCTGGATCCGGCAAGACCCGCAGCGGCCGCAGAGCATCTGGTGGCTGACCGACGCCGAATTTGTCGGTTTTCGCGTTGTACGGCCGGTGGAGGAACAGGACAATCTGAAGGGGTTGCGGTCGAAGGTGACGCGAGAAAGCAAGTAACTCTCGCAACCGGCAAGCGGGGGGATAACGTCCCCCGCCCGCCGGTTCGAGCTATCACTCTCCTGAATCTCTGTGGAGGACAACGGATGAACGACACACACCATTCCCTGACGAATCGGCGCGATTTTCTCAAGACCAGCGCGGTGGCCGGGACGGTCCTGGCGGCCAACCTGAGCCAGCTGTCGAATGTCCATGCAGCCGGCGACGACATCATCAAAGTAGGTCTCATCGGCTGCGGCGGCCGAGGCTCTGGCGCGGCCGAGAATGTCCTGAATGCTGCCAAGGGGGTCGAGATCGTCGCCGTCGGCGACTACTACAAGGACAAAGTCGATGGCCTTCGCCGCCGACTGCTCAATGCCGCCAGGGAAGACGGGAAAATCAAGGAACTGGGCAACAAGGTGGACTTGCCCGCAGATCGCTGCTACACCGGCCTCGACGCATACCAGAAGGTGATCAATACTCCCGGTGTCAACTACATCATTCTGGCAACTCCCCCCGGCTTCCGGCCCCTGCACCTGCAAGCTGCTGTCGCGGCGGGCAAGAATGTCTTCACCGAAAAGCCCGTGGCGGTGGATGGCCCGGGCATTCGCAAGGTCCTCGACGTCTATGAAGAAGCGAACTCCAAGAAGCTGGGTATCGGTGCCGGCACCCAGCGCCGGCACCAGCTCGGCTACCTGGAAACGATGAAGCAGATCCACGACGGCGCCATCGGCGACATCGTGGCCGCCCAGTGCTACTGGAACCAGGGCAGCATCTGGTTCCACCCCCGTAAGGATGGGATGACCGACCTAGACTACCAGATCCACAACTGGTACCACTTCGTCTGGACCTGCGGCGATCATATTGTTGAGCAGCACGTGCACAATATCGATGTCGTCAACTGGGCCACTGGCCAGCACCCAATTCGCGCCGTCGGCATGGGCGGCCGGGTCCGTCCGTGCAGCGATCCGAACGTCGATGGCCATATCTACAACTTCTTCGCCATCGATTACGAATACCCCAAGGGGGTACACGTGCTCAGCCAGTGCCGGCAGATCCCCAATTGCGCGAATAGCGTTTCGGAAGCGCTGGTCGGCACCAAGGGCATGTGCCAGGCCAATACCTACACAATCAACGGCAAGCCTGTCATGGACCGCCAGCAGGGCCGTCGCGGCACCGACCCGTACGTCCAGGAACACACCGACCTGATCGCGAGCATCCGGGCCGGTAAGCCCTACAACGAGCTCAAGAGTGTGGCCGAGAGCACGTTGACGGCGATCCTGGGCCGGATGTCGGCTTACACCGGCAAATCGCTTACCTGGGAACAAGCCCTCCATTCGCAGGAAGAGCTGATGCCTTTGGACAGGCTGAGGGCGGGCAGTCTGCCTGTGCCGCCCGTGGCTGAGCCGGGCAAGACAAAATTCGTTTGACACACACTTCCCGAAAGATGAAGGATGACGGATGAAGCAGACCTGGCTCTTCTTCATCCGTCATCTTTTTGACCACGATCCTGAGCTCGAGGAGAGCGTGGTCGATTTCCTCACGATTTCCTCACGATTCTCTCACCTCTTGCTTGCTACAACGCTCGGGGCGAAGCGGTGGTGCAGCGCAACATGCGGCTGCGGTCGGGGCTGAGTCCGGGTACAGGTCGTTGCAAGCGGTTCTTTTCGACGGTAGCATAAACTGCTGACGTCAAGACTGAGGATCCAGGCGTTCATCTGAGAAAGATCGGATAGAGAAATACCTGGCGAGACTTTTCGCATCTCCATTTAAGTTGTAACCGTCATGGAACTCCTCAGCGATAATGACGTCCAGGCGATCGGCCAACTCCGAGACATGTACGCGCGGCTGCGAAAGGAACTGGGGCGGGTAATTGTCGGCCAGCAGGACACCATTGAGCGCTTGGCGATCTGCTTGTTTGCGCGCGGGCACGCGCTCTTGATGGGTGTGCCAGGTTTGGCCAAGACGCTGTTAGTCCGGAAGCTCGCCGAAACGATGTCGCTGAAGTTTAGCCGGATCCAGTTCACACCCGATCTGATGCCGATGGACATTACCGGTACGGATATCTTGCAAGACCAGGCCGGTGGCCGGCGTGAGTTCGAATTTGTGCATGGTCCGGTCTTCGCCAACCTGGTGTTGGCGGACGAGATCAACCGTGCTCCCCCGAAGACGCAGGCAGCGATGCTGGAGGCGATGCAGGAGCAGAAGGTTACGGTGGTTGGGAAGTCGTTTCAACTGGAAGCTCCCTTCCTGGTGCTGGCCACACAGAATCCAGTCGAGCAGGAGGGAACCTATCCGTTGCCGGAAGCTCAATTGGATCGTTTCATGTTCCTGATCGAACTGGATTATCCGTCCGAGGCGGAAGAAGTACTCATCGCGCGAACGACGACCGGCGACGACCTGGCGGAGTTGAACCACCTCTTGCACGCCGAGGACATCATCAAGCAGCAACATCTCGTGCGCCGAGTTCCCGTGCCGGACCACATCTATTTGTACGCCGCCAGGCTAGTGCGGAAGACGCGACCGAGCGACTCGACAACGCCAGCGTGGTTGAAGCCGCTGGTCGCCTGGGGGGCTGGTCCGCGAGCCGTGCAGTATCTCATCCTGGGAGCCAAAGCCCGCGCGGCGCTGCTTGGGAGCTACATGGTTCGCCTGGAAGATATTGAAGCCGTCGCCGCGCCGGTTCTGACGCATCGCCTCATCACGACGTTCGCGGCCCAGGCGGAGGGGATTGACGCCAAACAAATCGTACGGCGACTGGTCGAGGAGACGAAGTCAACCGCGTAGAAATGAAAGGGTCTGTTTAGCCCTGAGCACTCGGGCGAGCGCGGCTGCCGCGCTCGCCCGAGTGCTCAGGGCTAAACGATTTCGCTAACGAGGCCCCATGTTTCCCAACCGTCATCCCCGTAGCTTTCTCGACGCCCAGGTGCTGTCGCGGCTGGCCAACGTGCCCTTGTTTTCCCGCCGGCCGATGCAGGGGAACGTTTCGGGACGGCATCCGAGTCCCCATCGGGGTTCGAGCGTCGAGTTCGCCGAATATCGCAAGTACGTGCCGGGGGATGACCTCCGGCGCTTGGATTGGCGCGTCTATGGCCGGTCGGATCGCTTCTATGTGAAGGAATTCGAGGCCGATACGAATCTGCGGTGTTGCTTCATCCTCGACACCAGCGGCTCGATGGCTTTCAGTTCGACCGGCATCACCAAGATCGAATATGCCCGCAAGCTGGCCGGGTCGCTGGGTTATCTGGCCGTCCAGCAAGGGGACGCGGTCGGTATCTCGTGCGTGGCGAAAGGAGTCGTGCGCAGCTTACCGCCAACGCGAAACCCGGCTCATCTGCGGACGTTCTTCGACATCCTGGAACAGGCGAAACCGGAAGGCGAGACGCAGTTGACGTCCGTGCTGCACGAACTCGCCGAGACGATCCGGCAACGGGCGTTGATCGTCATCCTGTCGGACTTGTTCGTCGAGCCGGAGTTGCTCCGTGGCTGCTTCCAGCATCTGCGCTTTCGCAAGCACGATGTGGCCGTGTTTCACTTGCTCGATCCGCTGGAGCTGACCTTCGACTTTCGCCGGCCGATGCGGTTCCTCGATATGGAGGGGGGACCGGCGATCTTTGCCGAGCCGAACGACATCTCGGATCGGTACCACAAGGCCTTGCAAACCTACCAGAGCGCACTGCGGGAAGTCGTGCTGGAGTCGGCGGTGGACTTTCATCGGGTGTCGCTCGACGAGGACTACGAACAAGTGCTCACGCGGTTTCTCGTGGGCCGAACGCGGGCAAGGGGATAGAGAATCCTGAGCCCGACGCGCCAGCGAGGGCGGCCTCGCTGGCGCGTCGGGCTCACGTAATGGCCGGTAAACTATGACTTTTCTTCAGCCCATCCTTCTGGTAGCACTTCCAGTTGTCACGCTGCCGATCATCATTCATCTGATCAACCAAAGGCGCTACCAGACGATCCGCTGGGCCGCGATGATTTTCTTGCTCGCCGCGAACCGGATGTCGCGCGGGTACGCGAAGCTGCGCCAATGGCTGATTCTGGCGTTCCGCATGCTGGCGATTGCCGGTTTGATCTTCGCCGTCAGCCGCCCGCTGGCCGGCGGTTGGCTCGGCCGTGCCGCGGGCGGCCAGCCGGATACGACGATCATTCTGCTCGACCGTTCCCCCAGCATGCGGCAGCAAGGTCCGGGGACGGTGATCTCCAAACTGGAGGCCGGCCGGCAGCAGTTGGCGCGAACACTGGAAGTGCTTGGCTCCGGCCGTTGGGTGTTGATTGAGAGCACGTCCAACGTCGCCCGAGAAATCGAGTCGCCGGACGCTCTCCTGAAACTCACCGCCGCCGAGCCCACCAGCACCTCGGCGGACCTGCCTGCCATGCTCGAAGCGGCCCGCGATTACATCCGGGCGAACCGAACCGGTCGCACCGAGATCTGGATTTGCTCCGACCTCCGTCAGAACGATTGGAACGCGGACAGCGCGCGCTGGCAGTCGCTGCGCGATTCGTTCCTCGAATTCCCGCAGGGCATCCGCATTCACCTACTTGCCTATGCCGACGTCGCGAGCGGGAACGTGGCGGTTCAAGTGACGAACGTCCGCCGCCAGCAAACAGCCGACAGCGCGGAGTTGTTGGTCTCGTTGAAATTGGCTCGAGAAGGAGGCGCCGACGCAAAGCTCAGCCTTCCGGTGCAGTTCGAAATCGAGGGTGCCCGTTCCGAAGTGACCATTGATATGAACGGCGCGACCTACGAGCTGAAAGACCATCGCATCCCGATCGAACGAACGCGCGAACGCGGCTGGGGCAAAGTCTCGGTTCCCGCGGACGCCAATCCGGGAGACAACGATTTCTACTTTGTCTTCGATCGGCTGCAACCACGGCGTACGCTTATCGTCAGCGAGGACCCGCGGACCATTGCCCCTCTGCAACTAGCCGCGGCCATCTCACCTGACCCGGCGATCCAGAGTTCCGCGGATATCATCACGCGCGAGCAACTGACGACCGCCGACTGGGAGGGCATCTCCCTCCTGGTCTGGCACGCTCCCTTGCCCGAAGCGGACGCGGCCCAGGCGGTGCAAGCATTCATCAATCGCGGCGGACAAATCGTGTTCCTGCCGCCGCGGACACCCAGCGACGTCGTGTTCCTGGGCGTGCATTGGCAAGGCTGGGGCGAACAGCAATCGGAGATTCCAGTCGAGACGTGGCGTGGCGATCAGGACCTCCTCGCCAACACACAAAGTGGCGCGGCGTTGCCGGTCGGTCGCTTGCAAATTCGCCGAACCTGTGGCTTGGCGGGAGAATGGACTCCGTTGGCGAGCTTGAAAGGAGGCCGGCCGTTGCTCGCCCGCCTGCCGACCAATCGCGGCGGCGTCTACTTCTGCACGACGACGCCCGACGCTGGCGATTCGTCGTTGGCCACCAACGGTGTCGTGCTGTACGCCTTCGTGCAGCGCGCCCTGGCGGCGGGAGCAGCCGTACTCGGCCAGACGCGACAGCTGGTCGCGGGCGACGCAGCGCGGGAGCAGCCGACGACATGGCATCAGGTCGCCGGTGCGCCCGAAGCGATTTCGACCGACTACGCGCATCACGCCGGAGTTTATGTGGCCGGCGACAAACTGCTGGCCGTCAATCGCTCCACGTCGGAGGATCAGGCTGCGGTACTCACCGACGATCGTGTCGCTGAGTTGTTCAAGGGCCTCAACTTCACTCGCGTCGATGATCGCGCCGGCAGCCTGGTCGGCCTGATCCAGGAATTCTGGCGGCCGTTTTTGGTCGTGATGATGATCGCGCTGCTCGTTGAAGCCGGATTGTGTCTGCCTAGACGGCAGGAGAGGCTTTCACCGTGAACTCGACTCACACGCTGACATTTCTTTGGACCCCGTGGTCGGCCGCGATGTCGATCGGGGTCGTTCTGTTGGCGGCCGGGTTGTGCTGGATGGCGTGGCGGCGCAGCGGGTATGCACGGTCGCAGGGGCTGCTAGAGCTGTTGCGCCTGGCCATTGTCGCTCTGATGGCATTGATCCTCAATCAGCCGGAATGGATCGAGGAGTTTCGACCCGTCGAGAAGCCTGCGATCCTTGTGCTCTGGGACAACTCGACCAGCATGGAAACGCGCGACGTGCCGCTGGGCCCCAACGGCGGTTCGCTGCTGGCATCACGGCGCGAGGCGATCGCGAAGCTGACCGACGAGGCCGCGTGGACGTCGCTGCGGGAGCGGATGGATGTCATCGTGCAGCCGTTCGCATCGCCCGAAGCGGGACGGCGGACGGACCTGCATGAGCCGCTCGCGCAGGCGCCCGAAAAGGTCAAGAACCTGATCGGCGTTGTGTTGATCTCGGACGGCGATTGGAACGAAGGGCCGCCACCCGTCCAGGCGGCGACGAAGCTGCGGTTGAAGGGAATACCCGTGTTTTCCGTGCCGGTGGGGAGTTCCACGCGCTTGCCCGATATCGAGCTTCTCAGCCTCGGAGCGCCGACGTTCGGCGTCGCGGGGAAGTCGGTTCGGATTCCCTTTACCATCGAAAGCACGCTGCCGCGCGAGTACCTCACGACGGTTTCGTTGAAGACGTCGGACGGCGACGAAGTCACGGAGGAAGTCCGCATCGCCGCGATGGGCCGCACGAATGGTTCGGTGCTTTGGAAGCCGAAAAAGACCGGCGACGTCACGCTGACGCTCGAGGTGCCGAAACACCCCGATGAGACGCTGGCGGATAACAATCGGCTCACCGCGCCGATCGCGATTCGTGAAGAAAAGCTGCGCGTGCTGGTCGTCGAATCGTTTCCCCGTTGGGAATACCGCTATCTCCGCAACGCGTTGTCGCGCGATCCGGGCGTGGACGTAACCTGCCTGCTGTTCCATCCGGGTCTCAGCAAGGTCGGCGGCGGCAGTAAGGACTACATCAAGCAGTTCCCGGCCGGGCTGGATGAGTTGTCGAAGTTCGACGTGGTGTTCCTGGGCGACGTCGGACTCGACGACGGCCAACTCACGGTTGAGCAATGCCGGCTGCTCAAAGGACTGGTCGAGCATCAAGCCAGCGGGCTGGTGTTCATGCCCGGGTGGCAAGGCCGGCAGTTTTCGTTGCTCGAAACGGGACTGGCCGACCTCTTCCCGGTCCTGATGGATGAGTCACAGCCTGGGGGATGGGGCTCGCGTACGCCGGGGCATTTTGAATTGACTGAGCTCGGCCGGCGCAGCCTGCTCACCAATCTGGCCGACACGCAGGACAACAACCTGGAAGTCTGGGAAGACCTGCCGGGCTTCCAGTGGTACGCGCCCGTCGTCCGCGCCAAGGGCGGTAGCGAAGTGCTGGCCGTTCACAAGGACGCGACCAATCAACACGGCCGTCTGCCGTTGCTGGTCACCCGCACTTTCGGCGCGGGCAAGGTGCTCTTCATGGGAACCGACGGCGCCTGGCGTTGGCGCAAGGGAGTCGAAGACAAGTACCACTACCGGTTCTGGGGCCAGGTCGTCCGCTGGATGGCGTATCAGCGCAACATGGTCAAAGGGGAAACCATGCGGCTGTACTACTCTCCGGATCAGCCCCAGGTGCGCCAAACCCTCGCGCTGCATGCGAACGTGATGGAACGGAACGGCGAACCGCTTTCCAAAGGCGACGTCATCGCCCGCATCACGGCGCCCTCCGGCAAGGCCGAGACGGTGCGCTTCACATCGACCGGTGAGGAATGGGGGGTCTTTCATGGACGCTTCACCGCCGCCGAACCGGGCAAGCATGAAGTCACGCTGACGTGCAAGCAGACCGGCGCGACGCTCGAAACGTCGGTTTTCGTTCAAGGCATTATCGCCGAACGGGTCGGTCGTCCGGCGCGCCCGGAAGTCCTGGAGGAGATCGCCCGCGTGACACACGGCAAGATGCTGGCGCCCGGCAAGCTCGACCAGCTCCTGCAATCGCTCGCCAACCTGCCGGAGTCGCCGCCGTCCATCCGCCGCGTCCAACTGTGGAGCCATCCCGTGCTGGCGGGTATCGTTGTTTTCTTGTTGGGAGCATTCTGGATTGGTAGGAAAATCGTTGGGCTGATCTGAACGATCTCTTTTTGTAGTCCAACGTCCGCTGGTCTGATACGATTGATTCCGGTTCGAGGCTGGCCTAGTAAGGCTATGTCGTGGAGGTGCCTTATGAACGAACAATGGCGGTCGCGCATTGCTATCGAGCCGGGCAAGCGCGGGGGTCGCCCGTGCATCCGCGGTATGCGCATCACCGTTTACGATGTGCTCTCCTACCTCGCCGCCGGAATGACCGTTGCCGAGGTCCTCGATGACTTCCCGTACCTGACTCAGGAGGACATCCAAGCCTGCTTCGCCTTTGCCGCAGAGCGGGAGCGGAGCATGCTGGTAGCAGTCGCATGAAACTGCTATTCGACCAGAACTTGTCACCCAAGTTGGTCAACCGCTTGGCCGACTTGTTCCCCGGCTCCAGCCATGTGCAGTCGGCGGGGCTGGATGGCGCGAGCGACGATCAAGTTTGGGAGCATGCCCGGCTGAATGGGTTCGCCATCGTGACGAAGGACGAGGACTACAACAACCTGAGTGTGCTGCGGGGCAGCCCGCCCAAGGTACTCTGGCTACAGTTGGGGAACTGCACGACGGCCCAAGTGGAGGCCGTCTTTCGTGCCCGCTTTGCCGACATCGAGGCGTTCGAGAAAGACCCCTCGGTAGGCACGCTCGTGTTGAGTTGATCGGGACGCCGGGGGTGAAAGGGAACAAGCAGACGGCGGCCGCGTTTCTGGTTTCTCGTGGTTCGTAGCCTCAGCGCGCGGCCGCCGCTGTTGAGCTTCATCGTTCGAGGGAGACACGAAATGTTACTCTCATCTCAACAGCGTCGGCTCGAATTACCGGAGTCGCTCCGAACCCAGATGTTTGCGTTTC
>JBGQLF010000105.1:0-12783 GCA_041499985.1 Gemmataceae bacterium | reverse complement strand
TGCCGGCTGGAGGGGAATCCTGCCCCACCCTTCTCTGCACGCTGGTTTCAGGCACGGCGTTTGCGGGCGATAAGGGCCTGGATTTCCGGCACCAATTCCGTCGGCACCAACATGAGCGTCTGGTCCTTCGCGGACAGGGCGGCTTCGATCTCCGCGGCTTGCTCCTCTTCGGTTTGCTGATCGTGATGGGCCGCCAGTTCACGGATGCGTTCTTCCGTCCAACCCCGCGGCAAGCGCTGCTTTTTCATCGCTGTTTTCTCCTTTTCGCACGCCGATAGGCCTTGAGGCCCTTGCCGCGCAGCTCCTAAGCGGTTTCGACAAAGGCACTCGTGGCGCCCTGGTCACTTCCCGGTCAATCTAACCTGCTCCGGATCGTTCTCCCAGCCGTCCTGTGTGGCGAACTTCCGCGGATAGAAGGGGAACGCGGCTTCGGCCCGTTGTTAATTCTCTCTGCGAAACAGTTCATGTCGTGAAAGAACGTGTTAACAACTCGACACAGTGTTTACACAATGTTTCGTCTCCTTAACACGCTTTGGTCAAGCGAGGTAGGCTGCCATCCGAGTCCGTCCTCTTCGCATGGGCTATGACTGCTTGCCAGAAAGCCACCATGCTCGCTGGCCGTGCAGCGTAATCCGCTGGTGGCTCGTGAGATAGGACCGTCCATCTCCTCGTCGCTGGTCTGCTTGCCATCGGCCGGATCAACGAGCATTCGCAGGCCTCGAAGCACAAAAAGAGATCGGCTTACGACTGGCCCTGAATTTGCACAGAGGGATAGGCGAAGCGATTCAACATCTCGGAATGGCAAATCCGCTCGTGACGTTAGCCGGTTACTCGAGGTCGCGGAGAACAGCTAGCCTCCTTGCTAGCTATTACCTGTATCCTTTGTTGAGGAAAACACTCGGCGCATCCTTTGGGAGGAATTTAACGATGAACGAGATCGTGTGCGGTTTGATTAGTCGGCTGGTACTATTCTCCCAGGGGGGAGGCAACAACTAGGAGGAATTTTGTAGGTTTTATAGCCCTGACTCTGGGGAGCATGGCTGTACTGAGCGGCAACGCCAAGGCCCAGCTGACGATCACTCCGGCGGGCGCCGCGATGGGACTGAGCCTCTCGACCTTCGCCACCGGCTTCCCGAGCATCAACGTCGGCAGCGGTAACGCTGGCCCGTTAGGGATTACTTTTCCGAACAGTGGCGGCGTTTTGGTTTCGGATGCCCTGGGGAACGTGCGTCTCTTTCCAACCGATACCGGCGCTCAAACTGCGGCCTCTGCACCCATCGGGCAGACCTATGGCACCCTTCTTGCCTTGGGCCTGGCCAAGGTGGGCAGCACCATTTACATGGCACAAAACGACGGACACGTCGTCCAGATTAACTCCACTGGCACGTTTAATCAGACGATCGTGTCGGGTCTCGGTGGTGGCCTCGCCCTCGTCACTAATCCCGCCAATGGCCATCTGTTTATGAGTGGTGCCAGCAGTGGGATCGTAGACGTCGATCCCATTGCGAAAACGTTTAGTACGTTTGTCGGCGTCGGCGCCGATGGCCTAACGATTGACCCGACCGGGAGCATACTGTATGCCGAGTCCGGCGGCCATATCCTTGGATTCGACACCACGTCGAAAGCTCAGGTATTTGACTCCCTGCTTATTCCCGATGGCGCCGATGGCGCTGCCTTGGGCTTTGGCTCGATCGCGGGCAACGTCTTCGCGAATACAAATGGAGGCACCGTCTACGAAGTAAACCTGACCACGAAGGCTCAAACCTTGATCGCCAATAACGGTTCCCGTGGCGATTTCGTCGCCATCGATCCCAATGGCACGCTGCTCCTGACGCAGACCGACCGGATCATTCGCTTGACGGCTTCGGGAGGCGGCTTCGTTCCGCCCACAGGAGTCCCCGAGCCTGCGAGCATCATCTCGCTCAGCCTCGGTGGTCTTGCTCTGGCCGGCTACGTCTGGCGCCGGCGGAAGCAGCCCGTGTAACAGGCGACGCTGAAGGTATTCCCCTCTTGCCGTTTCAGCACGAAAGCCTCAGGCGCCGGTTTTGGCTTCCTGAGGCTTTTCCTTACCTTTTCGGGGCCACCGGTGCCAGGCTAATGGCGAAGCTCGAAGCGACCGGTGGACATCTGGGACTGCAAGTGATGTGCATCGGCCACAGTATGGCCACGGCGACTGTTCTGCAACGCAGTTGAATCGCAGTCCAGACTGGAAGTCTGTTCGGCAAGCATAGAACGGGAATGCCTGGGCTGGTAGGATACCGTGAAGGAGGCAGCCATGATCGAACTGACCGAACAGCAACGGGCGGAACTGGATAAACAGCAGCCCGTCGAGGTGCGCGACCCCAAGACGAACGAAGTCTATGTCCTGCTTCGGAAGGACGTCTACGAGCGCGTGCAAAGGATGGTCCGCGAGGTCAGCGAGCGTGCCGATTGGGACGACCCGGCGTTTGATGTCTATGACCGGGACGAATCATGAAGCGGGGAGAAGTCGTCCTCGTCGAGTGGGTTCACAGCGACCTGACGATCGGGAAACGCCGTCCGGCAATCGTCGTGCAGGCGGACTTCCTGAACGCGCTGTTCGCGAACACGGTTCTCATCCAGGTGACGAAGACAGTCCGCAACAGTACGACGGAGGTCCTGATCGACCCGGCCAAGGAACCTGCTTCCGGCTTGCGGTTCCTCTCGGTCGCCTCCTGCCACAACCTGCTGACGGTCCAGCAGGCACGGGTCGGGAAAACGCTTGGTAGCCTCTCGGCCGGCCTGTTGCAGCAGCTGGAAGGCCGATTGAAGGTGGCGCTGGAGCTGCCGTAAGCTCCCGTTCCGAATTGGGAGAAGTGGTTCCGTACACTTTTCTCTTCCCCAGGGAGTCTTTCACTTCAGGACGTTTTCATCGTTTCCTGATCGATGACTGGGCATGGAAACCGCTGCCCAGGGATGGTACAGTGTCTCCGACGAAGTGCCAGAACCATTTCGAACCCTTTCACGGCGCCCAAAAAACTTTCTGGAAAAATCAGTTCGTTTTGTGTCCGGTTCGGCCCGCGCCAGGCGATAGAGCAGAGTAACGGGGGACACGAACCCCACCCCTGCAATTCAGGCCTAGTTCAAGAAGGCCCGTTTCAGGGCGTGCCCCGCACGTTGGAACCAGGCTCAAAATTATTTCGCGAAATGTGTTCGATCGGCCACAGATTCTTGATCTGGATAGTGAGGGTGGATGTGCGCCGAACTGTAACGGCGCGCCAGCAGTTCGGCGCGTGCCACCCACGTTGGAACCAGGCCATAACTCAGGCGCTAACATCTGTACAGGTCCCGAAGCGAACAGGCATTTGTGTCCAGGAGGTTTGCGATGAAACTGTTGTCGTCTCTGATCCGCCGCGTCCAAAGTGTGAAGGCCAACCGGCAGCGCCCCAAGCCGAAGCCGTCACGTGTACGGCCGGCCATCGAGTACCTCGAGGACCGCTGCGTTCCTTCGACCCTCAGCGAGCTGGCTCCCCTGCCAACCGCCGGTGCCGCTCCGACCGGTATCACCAGCGCCTACGATGGCAGCATCTGGTTCACCGAGCGCGGCGCCAACAAGCTCGGGCGGCTCGCCACCAACGGCGTGCTGTCCGAGTACGCCATCCCCACAGCCAATAGCGCCCCGGAACAGATCACCGCCAGCCCGGACGGCAACGTCTGGTTCACCGAGCGCTACGGCGGCAAGATCGGGCGCATTAGCCAGTCCGGCGGGGCCATCGCGGAGTTCAAGCTCATCGGTGTCGGCGAGTTCCCCACCGCCATCACCACGCGCTCGGATGGCAATGTCTGGTTCGCCTCGAACGAGCAGCCGGGCACTGCCCGCATCGGCAAGATCAGCTCCACCGGGGTGATCCTCGAGATACCGACCGCCGCGAGCAAGACCTACATCACAAGCATCGTAGGCGGCCCGGATGGCAACCTGTGGGTCGCCCAGGTCAGCACCCAATGGGGCGACTCCGTCGCCAAGGTGACCACCGCCGGCTGGGGGACTTTCACCAACTACAGGCTCCCGAACCCCTCCAGCAGTCCGCAGGGCATCACCGTCGGTCCGGATAATAACCTGTGGTTCACCGAGTCCAGCACCAGCAAGCTCGGCCGGATTACTGCTAGCGGGCTGATGACCGAGTTCGCGCTGCCCGTCGGTGCCGCGCCGCAGCAGATCACAGCCGGGCCGGACGCCGCTGTCTGGTTCACCGAGAAGGGCACTAACAAGATCGGGCGCATGAGTACCGCCGGCATGCTGAGCGAGCTGGCCATCCCCACGGCTTCTAGCCAGCCCTTCGGGATCACGAAGGGGCGGAACGGCAACATCTGGTTCACCGAGCAGAACGGCAACAAAGTGGGCGAAGTTGTTGTCTCGTGAAACGAGGTCCGGGACAACAACAGAATTGGTTAGGAGGGGGCCTCTCGGCCCCCGTCCTTCCTCTCCACCGAAATGGGAAATGGTGTCCGTTCAGGTCACCATGCTTCAACACCAATCTTCCGTCAACTCACCGCGCCCATTCTCAGCCGAAGTGCCATAACCTTTCCTAAGCCCTGGCACGGCGCACAAAAATCTTTCTGAAAAACCAGCTCGTTTTGTGTCCGGTTCGGCCCGCACCAGGCGATTGAGGAAGGTAAGGGGGACGCGAACGCCCACATCATGCAACTCAGGCATTAACACCCGTACACGTCCCGAAGAGAATAGGCACTCATGTCCAGGAGATTGGCGATGCAACTGTTGAGGTCCCTGATCATCCGCATCGAAAATGTGAAGGCCAGCCGGCAGCACTCCACGCCGAAGCCGTCGCAGCGACCGCCGGCCATCGAGTACCTCAAGGACCGCTGCATTCCTCCGACGCTCACCGAGCTGGCCCCTCTACCAAGTGCTGGTGCCGCTCCGACCGGCATCACCAGTGCCTACGACGGCAGCATCTGGTTCACCGAGCGCGGCGCCAACAAGCTCGGGCGCCTCAGCCCCCAGGGCGTCCTCACGGAGTACGCCATCCCCACGCCTGCCAGTGCCCCGGAGCAGATCACCGCTAGCCCGGACGGCTATGTCTGGTTCACTGAGCGGAGCGGCCGCAAAATCGGGCGCATCAGTCAGGCCGGGGGGGCCATCGCGGAGTTTCCGCTCACCGGTTCCGGCGAGTTCCCCACGGCCATCACCACCGATGCGGCAGGGAGAGTCTGGTTCGCCTCGAACCAGCAGCCGAACGTCGCCCGCGTTGGCATGATCGGCCCCACCGGGGTGATCACGGCATTGCCAACCGCCCAGACTGCCACCTCGATCTCCGGCATCGTGGCCGGGCCGGACGGCAACTTATGGGTCACGGAGATCAGCACCAAGTGGGGCGACAGCATCGCCAAGGTGAACACCGCCGGCCGGGGGACCTTCACCCACTACAACCTCCCGAACCTTTCCAGCAGTCCGCAGGGCATCACCGTCGGTCCAGATCAGAACCTGTGGTTCACTGAGTCCGGCACCAGCAAGATCGGCCGGATTACCACCACGGGATCGATCACCGAGTTCGCGCTGCCCGTGGGTGTCAAGCCGCAGCAGATCACGACAGGCCCCGACCGCGCCCTCTGGTTCACCGAGCAGAACGGCAACCAGATCGGGCGTCTGTCCCCCCAGGGCCAGCTTACCGGACTGGCCCTCGCCACGGCTTCGAGCCAGCCGTTCGGGATCACGAGAGGGCGGGACAGTGCCCTCTGGTTTACGGAGCAAAGCGGCAACAAGGTGGGCAAGGTCGTTGTCTCGTGACAGGAACTGGTGAAGCGAGTGGGTCCTGCAAACTCACCAGCGAGGATTCTGTCGGGCTCAAGCAATTGATCATTCCCTGGAATCCCTGGCGGCATCCGGGGAAATGCCCTTTTCTGCCAGCAGGGTCTTCAGTCGAGCCAGTTCGGCTTCAGCGGCGTCGGCCCGCTGAGCCTCGCTTTCGGCACTGAGTGGCAACAGGTTCCCCTGTGCGTCATAGAAGCGCAGCCAGGTGGCGTGGCAGCCTTGATACTCTCCGGTCCAGATTCCAAGCCACAATTCCAGTTGTGCGCTCCATAGCCAGCCGCGCTCATTGGGCTGAAGCGGCTGGTAGCTTTGGCCGACCAGATGCCAGCCTTCTAGCTTCTGCGTATCCGGGTCGTAGCAGAAATAATCGGGAGTCCGGAAAGTCCGTTCGTAAACGTCTTTCTTGGTCGTACGGTCCTCGGCCGCAGTGCTCGGTGAGAGCAGCTCGAGGATCACATCGGGGTACTTCCCGTCTTCGTCCCAAACGACCCAATAAGGCCGTAAGGGATCATATTTGACCCCTTTGACATAGAAGAAATCCGGCCCGCGAAAATCCCGATTGCGGACTTGTTGCTGACTGAAGTAGATGAACATGTTGCCGCCGACGAAGTAATCATGGCGCTCACGAAAGCGCGTGCGCACGATCTCGATCAACAAATTGATCGCGTCGCGATGCCAGGTTGAATCCAACGGCACACCATCCGTTTCTACCAGTTCCAGGTTTGGAACCGCAACCGGAGCAGTTATCGTCGCCATAGTACCGTTCTCGACAGTTACTCGGAGTCCCCATTCGCTTCCGCCGCTACTTCCACCAGATTATCGAAAAACGTCGCACCGGCGCCCAGGTCGGTTAGCCGGCTGCTGGTCGTGGTGTTGCAATTGACACCGTCCTGCGTGTACTTGTTCCACCAGATGCCCTGCGTCACCACCACGCCCGCTTTCACGGTTTCGCCCACGATCGCCCGGGCCCGGAACCCGCCTCGATCGTTGAAAATACGCACCCATTGTCCCTCGTGAATGCCGCGGACAGCCGCGTCGTGCCGATGGATCGCGACGGTTGGCTCGCCCGCCATGCGCCGCAGCGCCTCGATGTTGACAAACGTCGAGTTCAAGAACGACGGCGCCGGCGGACTGATCATTTGCAGCGGATACCGCGCTGCCAGGTCGGGTCGGGTCTGCGGATCTTCGTGCGGCGGCGTGTAAGTCGGCAACGGATCCAGGCCCAGCGCCGCCTGTTCCGGACTGTACAGCTCGCATTTGCCCGACGGCGTGCCGAAGCCGCCCTCGGCGAACGGAGCGTAGTCTTTCGGCAGGTTCAGGCGCACCGGTCCGTCGCGGCGCAGGCGCTCGATGCCGATGCCGTGGAACGCCTGCGGCGGCGGAAACCGGCCTGCCGAGCTGGGTTCGAGCGCTTCGGCTGCCAACTCCTGGTCCGTCACCTCGAAGAGTTCCGGCTCGAAGCCCAGGCGCCGGGCCAGCAAGCGGAAGACATCGTTGTTCGACTTCGCCTCACCCAACGGGGCAATGGCCGGCTCATTCGTCTGCACATAGAGATGGCCGTACGAACCGTGAATGTCGAAGTGCTCCAGCTGCGTGGTCGCCGGCAGCACGATATCAGCATAATCGACCGTGTCGGTCGGAAACTGCTCGTGGACCACGGTAAACAGGTCGTCGCGCCGCAACCCCTGGAGCACCCGGCTCTGATCGGGACAGACGGCCGCCGGGTTGGCGTTGTAAACGTATAGCGCCCGCACGGGGGGTGGAGCCAGCTCGCCGTTGAGGGCCTCGGCCAACTGTACCATGTTGATGGTGCGCGTCCCCGGCCGGATCAGGTCGGGACGTTCCAGGCGAGCGGCGTTGAACGGATACAGCTTGCTGGTGCTCAGCAGGACGCCGCCTCCAGGTTCACGCCAGGCACCGATGAGCGCGGGCAAACAAGTGATCGTTCGTACCGCCATGCCGCCGCCGTAATGGCGTTGCAGACCGTAGTTGACGCGGATGAACGCCGGCCGAATTGTCGCATATTCATGAGCCAGTTGTTCGATCTCGGTGACGGCCAGGCCCGTGATCGACGCCACTTTCTCGGGTGGATAGTCGTTCAACGCGCGGTGGCGCAGCTGCTCGCCGCCCAGGCAAAAACGATTTAAGTAGTCGTCATCCTGCAAGCCGTCGCGCCAGATAACGTGCATCATTCCCAGGGCCAGGGCGGCATCGGTGCCGGGGCGGATGGGCAGCCACCAGTCGCTGCGGGCCGCGGTTTTGCTTTGGAAGGGGTCGATGGTGATGATTTTGGCACCCGCTTTGCGGGCTTGGTGCATCAGCGCCCACAGGTGCATGTTGGTGACACTGGTATTGGAACCCCAGTTGATGAGATAACGGGCATGAAGGACCGCCTCCGGATCGAGCGCCGCCCGAGTGCCGAGGGTGATATCGCAGCCGGCGGCCCCCGCGGTGGCACAAATGGTGCGATCCAGCAGCGACGCCCCCAGGCGGTGGAAAAAGCGGCGGTCCAGGCTGCTGCCTTGCAGTTTTCCCATAGTGCCGGCATACGAATACGGTAAGATGGCTTGAGGCCCATCTGGTGAGACGGCGATCGCCGTGAAGCGGTCTGCGATGGTAGTGAGGGCATCCTCCCAGGAGATGCGCGTAAACTGGCCTTGGCCTTTCGGACCGACGCGTTGGAGAGGCCCTTGCAGGCGTTCCGCATGATAAACACGGTCGAGATAGCGCGCGACCTTCTGACACAAAAAGCCGCGGGTGAAGGGGTGTTCCGGATCGCCGCGGAGGCCGACTGCTCGCCCGTTGCGGACGGTGACGATCATGCCGCAGGTATCGGGGCAATCATGGGGGCACACGGCTCGGATGGTTTGCGGTGCGGTGGTGCTCACGGTAGGTCCTCGGGAAAGTAGAACGATGCCTGATCTTAGCAGCCCCTCCGGTTCGGCGTCGAGCGTTTTGCTGGCCGGATGGGACACGAACACGAGCGGCGCCTGAAAAGTTCAGAAACCTCTTGTCAGAACGCCGCCCGGTTGGCACACTAGGGGCTTTCTGTCCCAAGTAGCAACTCGCGAAGCTCTGGCGCAAGGCAGCGAGGAATTTTCTCGAGGAGCGATTCCTGTAACGTATACTTGGAAGAAACCTGTTCCGGCCCCTCAGCGCTAGCCTTTTGCCAAGGGAAAAGGGATGACTCGTCGGCGCACCGGGTTTGGGTTTTGCCCCCAGGAAAGGTAGGCTAATGGCCACACCAGCCACCATTGATGAGTTTCTGGAGCTGGTGCGCAAGAGCGGCGTACTGGACGAGAAGCGCCTCGACGCTTACCTGGATCGAGCGCGCGCGGAATCCGCCCTCCCGCAGGACCCGACTCTGCTGGCAGGGGTCTTGGTGCGGGACGCCTTCTTGACGAACTTCCAGTCCGAGCAGCTGTTGCTCGGCAAATGGCGCCGCTTTACCCTGGGCAATTACAAGGTCCTGGAACGGCTCGGCTCCGGCGGCATGGGCAGCGTGTATCTATGTGAACACAAATTCATGCGTCGCCGGGCCGCGGTCAAGGTGCTGCCGGCCGCCAAATCGAACGATCCCGCGGCCCTGGAACGCTTCTACCGCGAGGCCCGCGCCGTCGCGGCCCTTGACCACCCCAACATCGTCCGGGCCTACGACATCGACCAGGAGGACAACCTGCACTTCCTGGTCATGGAATACGTCGATGGCGCCAGCCTCCAGGAGATCATCAAGCGCACCGGACCCTTGGATCCGCTGCGGGCGGCCCACTACGTCCGCCAGGCTGCTTTCGGCTTGCAACACGCGCACGAAACCGCCGGGTTGGTCCATCGCGACATCAAACCCGGCAATATCCTCGTCGATCGCACCGGCCTGGTCAAAGTGCTCGACATGGGCCTGGCCCGCTTCTTCCATGATGAAGAAGATCTGCTCACCAAGAAGTACGACGAGAATGTGCTCGGCACGGCCGACTACCTCGCTCCGGAGCAGGCGCTCGATAGCCATAGCGTCGATATCCGGGCCGACATCTACGGCCTGGGAGCGACCTTCTATTTCTGCCTGACTGGCCGCACCCCATTCTGCGAAGGGACCGTGGCGCAGAAGCTCATCTGGCATCAGACGCGGCAGCCGAAGTCGATTCGCTCCCTGCGTCCGGAGGTGCCCGAGGAATTGGTAGCCGTTCTCGAGAAGATGATGGCCAAGGACCCGGATCAGCGTTATCAGCTTCCTCAGGAGGTCGCCGATGCCTTGGCTACGTGGACGGAGACACTGATTCCTCCGCCCCCGGAAGCTGAGATGCCTCGGCTGAGTCCAGCGGCCATGGGCATGATGCCGTCCACCGAGGGCCCTGCCGCCTCGTCTGCTGCTTCCGGACCCCTCTCTTCCCGCAAGAGCAAAGTCTGGCAAGTGCCGGCCACTCCGACGCCACGCCCAGCGGCAGTTCCTGCGCCGATGAAGACACCCCAACCGCCCAGTGGACCGTCGGCGCCGCTTCCCCGGACGCCGCTGCCGCAAAAGATACGCGAGGCGCGTAAGGGCAACGGCAGCGTAGCGATTGTGCCGCCCGGTACACCGGCGGCCATGGCGAACAGCAACGGCACGACCAAGGTGTCGAAGAGGCCCCAAGCGGATCAGGAAGAAGAAGGTGGAACGTATGCGCCCGTGACAGCCGATGCCGAACGCCGGGAGGCGCCAGCCCCGCGGCCCGCGCCCCGCGCCTCGCGCCCCGCGGCTCGGCCAACGCCTCCGCGCAAGAAACAGCGCCAGACCGAGTCGGAGAACCGCTGGCTGAATTGGCTCCTGGTCGGCGGAGCGCTGCTCCTGCTTCTCGGTCTCGGAGCGCTGATGGGATGGTTGTTCTTCTGGTCGAAGCCCGGGGCGGTGAAACGCGCTCACTCGGCCATCGTTTGGCCGATCAAGGTTAGCGCAATGCCCAGGCTACCCTTCTGACTGCCTGCCACCACCGGTTCTTTCAGGCTCAGTGCCCAGTGGCCGTTGCCCTTGTCGACGAGCTTGGGCGTCTCCTCGGGTTTATCGTTGGGGAAGAGCAGCCAGGGGCTAGGGTGGCTCCCGCCGCTGACCGCCTTACCGCTCAGCTCACGCAAAGCCTTGGCATCCATGGGATCCGGCTTGTCGTCGCTCTTGGCGGGGACCAGCAAGCAAAACTCGCTGTACGGTGCCGTGCCCATGTGGTCACCGTCCATCGGCTGAAAGCCCAGACGCAGCGTGTAGACGCCTGGATTGATCTTCTGCTTGCGATAGTCGGTCATTTGCCGGTCCACACGGATGGCTCCCAGCAAGGTCGTTTCTTCCAGTTCGCGGTAGGTAATACCATTCTTGACCTGTTCCGGCGTCGCCTTGGCCGGCACTTCCTTGCGAAACCACACTTCCGCGAGCAGCCCGGGGCCATCGAACAGCTGCACCGACTGTTCATTGAGGAGCGTGCGAATGGGTTCTTTGAGTTCCGGCGGCGCCGAAGTGGTGGCCTGCTTGATGGTGTATTTCGCATCCGCAGCGACCGCTGGGATTGCCACGAGCAGCGCCGCCGTGATGGTCCATCCCCAGGTGCGAAGCATGAAGCATCTCCCAAAACAGTCAGTAGTCAGTAGTCCGTGGTCCGTAGCAGAAAACCGCGGACTACTGGCTACTGACTACTGACTACTGACGAGGTTAGCGAACTTCGAAGGATCCGACATACGCCCCTCGGCGTTCGTTGTCCTTCCAGGTCGCATTGAAGCCCTTGCCTGCGAAGCTGTGCTCGACGGCCATGGCGGGCTGGACCTTGACGCTCTTGGCCAGGGGCGGATAGTAGGCCGACTCGTTGCCGCAAACCTTATCGTGATGGGCATCGAGGCAACGGGTTTCGACCTTGGCCGCCCCCGCTTGCAGATGAGCGCAGACGCCGTCCTTGCACTCACACATCGTCAGATCGATCGGCGCGGCTTCAATCGCAACGATCTTACGGATGAGTTCGCCGCCCTGCTTCTGGGCCAGGCGAACGAGGGCCGCGCGCTGCACGGCGTTGGCCTTGGCATCGACGATGAGCACGGCCTTGGTGGGGCCGGTCTGCTCCAGGCCAAGGGTATCGCTGGCGGCAATGACGGCAACGACACTGAGGCCATCCAGGCGAATATTGTCGAAGGCGCCTTGATCAACTTTCCAGGCGAGGACGGCGTTTTTGCCGCCCAAGTTCATTTCGGCGTTGGCGAAGCAGGGACCCGTCCAAACATCGCAGGTGCGGGCTTCGAGGTAGTGCCCGGAAATGCCTGCGGCCGACACCGGCGCGGCAATGACGAATAGGGCGACGGCAGCGAAAGCGAGCCAACGAGCCATGAGTGAACCTCCTAGGGTACAAGAAGCGGGTTGGATCATTTGGAAGGAGCAATCTCCTACCCCGTTATTGTTGGGAGGAAAGGGAATGGCGTCAAGCGCTTTCGGGGGCGAGCGCCGGGGAAATCGAACTGGGGAAAAGGCGCCACGGGAAGCTGTGGCGAGATCCTGGCTACCCCAAGCTGAGTCCGAACAATTCTCTGAGGAGGCCGTTCTGGCCGCGTTGAAGCGGAGGTGTCTGGCTCAGGAATGCACGCCAAATCGCCACCCAGGCATTTGCAACGGGGAAACATCCGCCTCCAAGAGCTCCGTCACTCCGATCGTTGAAGCCAGGGCCAGGGCCGGCATATCTTCGCTGCGGAGGAAGCCAACCATTTCGGACACAAGAATCCGCACGCGCGGCCGCTTCAGCCTTCGGAAAGCATAAAAGGCTCCGCTCATAACGCCACTCTCCCAATTCTTTAGGTCATAGGTTGCGGCCAGGTCATCGGCCCCTTGGATCTGGCAAGAAAAGTCTTCGGGATAGTGCAGGAATTGGCCACCGCCGAAAGGCTCCAGCAGAGAAAGCGTAATCTGGGCCCATCTCTCCTGATTGTCCATACGCACGCGGGTTCGGGACGCTGTTTTCACGTCAATCCTCCCAGGTAAACGGTTGAGCTGCGTCGGGTCG
>JBGQLF010000104.1:0-12822 GCA_041499985.1 Gemmataceae bacterium | reverse complement strand
TATTATCGGCCGGGTATTCTGAAACACCTCGTGGCGCAAGCCGAGCTCAGCTCGGCCCTCAAAAGCTGGGAAGCCGAGGAAAAAAGTAAGAAACTATCCACACCGAAAATGACACTCTGGATCGACGAGATCGGTCCCGATCCGCGCAAGCTCGATCGCCAGGGGCAGATCCTCCTGCAACAACGGCAGGCCACGCTCCAGTTGGCGATCCACGATTTTCCACTGGATCGGCTGGCCTCGGTGGAATGGCAGATCGACGGGGGCCCCCGACAGAGCTTTAGTCGCGTGTCCGGTCCCTACCACACGGCAGAGCGAATCCAGCTGCCGGCACAGCGCGGCGTCCACACCCTCCGCGCGACGGTGCGCACCGACGAAGCCTCGCCGCAAGAATACACGCAAGAGCTGAGCCTCCGTTATCAACCGCCACCACCGGCCCTGTTCTCGAATCTGCAAGCCTTTGCGCCCCACCTGGGTCCCGTACTGCCTGGGGTGCTCGTTGTGGACAAGGAAGAGTTCCATTTAGAAGCGCTCGTCCTACCTGGGCTTGCTGGCACGGTGAGCATTTTGCATCGTCATCAGAACAAAGATCTGGTCGCCCAGACACAATCTCTGAGCAAGCCGATGAAGATTGCCAAGTCCGTGCGCTTGCAAAAGGGTGACAACCTGTTCGAAATTGTGGCGAAAAACCAGGATGCCGCGCGCGGATTCGAGGAGTTCGAAACGCAGCGGCTCACGGTGGTGGTTCGCTATCTTCCCCAAGAGGTGAAACTGCCCCCTCCGCAGCTCTTCCTCGATCGAATTGTGGTGCACTCGGCACAGTCCGACGAGCGCCTTCCGGTGGCACTGGCTCAGGCAAATGTTGTCGACCGGTCCAAGGTGCGTATCGAGGGCAAGATCAAAGCAACTGCCAAGCTGGTCAGGGCGGAGTGGGGCCGGGCTGGGGAAGAGGCGAAACGGCTCAACCAGTTTGATCCAAACAGACCGGTCACAGAGTTCGCCTTCCGGGAAGAGGTGGATCTCAAGCCAGGTTTGCAGCAGCTGCGATTCTTGGCCGCGACAGGCGACCTAGCTGACACTGCGGCGGAGGTCGTGGTCACGGTGGATTACCGACCCCAGTTGCCGGGCGTGGTTTTGACGGAGCCCGCGCAGGAAGCAGTTGTCTACGGCGACAAGGACGCTGCCGAGGTCGCGGTTACAGGCCGTCTCGTCCGTTCTGAAGAGAGTCAGCTGGACGAGGCGGCTATCCTGCTCGATGGTCGCGAGCTAACCGTACGGCCCAGCGTGGATCTTCAGGCGGAGATGATTTCTGCCCGTGTCGCCTTGGCTGCGGGCAGCCATCGCGTTCAAATCAAACTACGCAACAAGTGGCGTGAGGCCGTTTTCGGGGACCTCCAAGTCCGCTATGCCCGGCCACCGCGCATCACAAAAATCGAAGGGCCTGCGGAGAGTACGAAACCACTGGTGGATCTAGTTGCCCGTGTGCAGTCGCCGGTGCCGCTGGTGGCTGAATCCGTGCACGCGGAAGTCAACGGCCGCCCGATCGCAAGCATCCGCATTGCTCCTCCGGCAAAGGAGCAAGCAGAGCCCACTTGGACCGTATTCCTGCAAGACGTGCCCCTCTCGGCGGGCCCAAACGGACAGGATCCCTTGATGAATGAGATCCGTCTCGTCCTGAGCAATGCCGAAGCCCAATGCCGAGAACCGGCCCTTCATCGGATTCTCTACAAGCCGCCCCCCAAGGTTGTGGCGTTGCCCGAGATTCAGATTATTGAGCCGGCCAAGGATCTCAATGTCACACAGCCAAGGCAACAGGTTCGCTTCTGGGTCCGCTCCGAGAGTCCGCTCAAGCGTGTGGAGCTGGTTTGGGACGAAGGCTGTCCGCCGCGTCAGGCCTTCCCCGTGGCCAACCGGCCCCGCAATGCGCAAGGCTTTTACGAGTTTCAGACGGAGCTGAGTTTGGTTCCCAGGAACAATCGCTTGCAGGTCGAGGCGGTCAATGACGGCGGCCAACAGCAAGCCGCAATGGTGGTGAACTGTCTCTACATGCCGGTCCGCCTGGAGATCCAGCAACTGGTGTCCCGGAGCAACCCCGACGACACCATCCGGGTGGAACAATTGCCCGGAGGCCAGCTCCGGATTCCCAAGGCCGCACCCCAGGGCCAGCTTTGGCTTTCGGGTCAGATCATTTGGGACAAGCCGGATGAGGAACAGTTACGTAAGGCAACCTGGGTTCGCGTGCATGTCAACGGAGCGCTCCAGCGGCCGGCGGAATTGGGGCCGGTCCAAGGCAGCAGCCGTAAGCGCGCGTTCAAGGCAGAGATCTTCCTCAATCGGGCCGAGGACAACCAGATCGAAATCGACCTCCCCGAGCTGAAGCAAGACGTCTGCAATCGCCGCGCCTTTGCCGTCGCCTGCGCCAGCCCGGAGCGCGAACAGCGACTTCATCTGCTCGTGGTCGGCGTTGGCGAACGCGAGGAACGAAAACTGATCGAGCAAGCCCTCCAGGCCCTCCAGGCACAGGCAAACGATGCCGGTCAATTCCGGTCGCCAGCCTTCAGCGAAGTCCGCCTCTATGGCCCCCTGACCGGCTATGTCAGTCCCGAGCACGTGTTCACGCAGCTCTGTCTCATCAAACGGACGGTCGATCTCCTGGCGTCGTCGGGGTCCTCCAACGATGTCATCATGGTCTATTACCAGGGTGGAGAATCCGTGAGTCCCCAAGGCCATTTCTTTTTGACCAGTGTGAGCCAGTTTGACCGCGAGCTCCAGCGGTCCGCCATCACCTGCGACGGCCTCGCGGACTCCTTTGCCGACACCCTGGGAGCCAAAATCCTCTTGCTCGACGTCGAGCGCGAGTTGCCGTCCCAGACTCCAGCATCGACGGAGATCAGAGACCGGATCGACAAATGGCCCGAGGACTCTTACCTGGGCGTCTTGCGCTATCTCCGGCTGCCGCGTCCCGGCGTCGTGAAGGAGCCCCGCTTGCTTCCGGATTTGAAGGAGGCCATGCGCTCGGGGAGCAAGTTCAAGGAGGTTGATTCCTATATCCTCGACAAGTTCCCCCGCTCGGTGGTCATCTATAACCGCCACTATCCGGCGAGCCTGGCCGATCTGACCATGAGCCGGAACCCGTGAACCCGCCCTGGGCCGGCGAGTCAGACGCACTTGCCTCGGAACAACCGTTGGCCCCGCGAAGGGTGAAGGTAGTCACTTCACCCCGCGAGGTCGGTCCGTCGTGAGAGCTTCTCACTTCTTCCCCGTCGGCAGATCCGTTTCATTCTTACCTCATCTTCCGTGCTTCTCGCTCCATTCGCTCCATCCCTGTTAGCCGTGCAGTCGATAACGACCACAACCGAGGGTCTTCTGCTTGCGCGATTCATCACTGCAACCGTACGGACTGGTGAGCCCGGCGGCTCCCGTGGGGGAAGGATTCCTCCGCGCAGGATTTCAAGGAGGAGAACATGCGCTTCCGGTTGGTAACACACACGCGGTGGTTCGCCGTGCTTGCCAGTGTGGCGGTCCTGGCCTGGATGGTACCTTCGGCACAAGCCCAGTTCCGCCTTTTTGGAGGCTGGCGGCAGAACCCCTGTCCCCCCTCGCCTTGCTGCCCGCCGGAGGTCAAGCCGGCTCCGGGAACAACTCCGGAACCCGCCCCGCCGCCCGAGCAACTCCGCCCACCCGCCACGGCTGAGCAACGCCCTGGCGCAACCCCCGGGCAAGCCCCAGCCGCAACTCCGGGTCAAACCCCAGAAACCGCCGCCCAGCCGCCGAGTCTCGCGGAAGCGCGGTTCGGAGCGGAGAGCGGCACTGAGTTTGCCCTGGCCATTCCCAACATGCAGGGCCACCAGCTCGGCATCCCCGCCATCTCGTTCGGCCGGAGAGGCCCGCAGTTCCCACCCGTGCCCGGTCAGGGTAGTGGAGCGGTCGTAGTTCCCACCATCCGCAGCTTCAAGATCGCCGAAGATGAGAGCCCGAGGCCCCAGGATCGTATCTATTTCGGATTTAACTATTACAACAATGTCAATGACGCGGTCAACACGCGCATGCAGGCGGATGTGCACCACATTGACGTGTACCGCGAGACGTTCGGCTTGGAGAAGACGTTTCTGGACGAGCGTGCCTCTGTCGGCCTGCGTCTGCCGCTGAACACGCTCACTGCGGACAGCCCTATCTCTGGCCTGGGCGGCACCAACACGGCCCTCGGAGACTTGAGTATCATTCTCAAGTATGCTTTCTGGTGGAACCGCGACACCGGCAGCCTTGCGTCCGTGGGCCTGGGTATCACGCCGACGACTGGACCAGACGCCTTCGCCGGTTCGCACTCGGTCACCGCATTCCATAGCACAACGCTGCAACCGTATCTCGGCTACATCTGGAACTTCGAGCGCTGGTACCTGCACGGGTTCCTGGCACTCGATGTTCCTACTGACTCGGCTGATGTGACGCTCCTGTACAACGATATCGGTGCCGGCTACTATCTGTACCGCAATCGTGAGTGCGGGAAGGTCTTGTCAGCGGTTATTCCCACGTTTGAGGTGCACGTCAACACGCCGTTGAACCACCGCGGTGCGTTCAACTTCAGCGATCTGGCGGGCACGCCAGATTGGGTCGAGCTCACCATGGGCACCACCTTCGAGCTTTATCAGCGCTCGACGCTGGCCATTGGCATCGTCACACCGATCACAGGACCCAAACCATACGATTTCGAGGTCCTCGCGCAGCTCAACATCCGCTTCTAGCCGCGGAATGCCTTTCGTGCTCCTTCAACATGAAGGAGCACGAAAAACGGCTCAGGAGAGCGCCAGCATTTGCACGCGTGCAAAGTACTCGTCGGATCCCAAGACGTCCGCGATGATCAGCCGCGGCGTTGCCTGGTCGGACTCAATCGCTGTCATAAAGGCTCGCTGACCGACCGGATCCGGGGCACGTCCCAGGAACTCCTCGTAATCCTGATCGAGAGCGTCGCGGAGCGCCTCATCCGAGGAGAGGAAGAAGTTCGCCAGCGCGGGCCGACTGGCGATGCCTTGTTGGAGCAGCTGTTCCCAGAAAGCGACTTCCGCCTCACTACCTGGGCGCTGGAGGATATCGGTGTAGAGGCCTTGCACAAAGGCGGCATTGGCGGCGTGGGCAGCGGTGCATTCCGGAGAAGTCACGAAGGCGACAACTACATCCGATTCGCTGCCGCCGGTGAGCAGGTAGTTGACCCAGAAGTTCCGTCCTGGGGCGTCAGCCGGACGGTGGAGCAACGCTGTGTAGAATTGATCGACAACCATGCCCCGGTGCTCGGGCGACAACCAGAAGCCGGATGCCACTTGCTCCCGCGACGCTCCGGCTGTGAGCTGGCCGACCCAGAAGCTCCGTCCCGGTGCATCAGAAAGACGGGCGAGTACATCTCGGTAAAGGGCCACGACATAAATCTTGAGCGGATTGCGAACGAGTGTGACCGTCCCGGTGACGGGGGCGCCGAGAGCGTAGGCGGGACCGACGGCGACGACGCCTGGGGGGGGCCCAGAACTCAGGCTTACGGTGATCGTGTCGTTGCGCGTTCCGGATGCATTGTCGAGCGGGGTCACAGCGAGGGAGGCGGTGGTCACGCCTGAAGCCAGCATGACGATGCCATTGAGAGGGCTGTAGTCGATGCCGGCCTGGGCGGTTCCCGAAACCGTGTAGTAGATCGTGACAGGCGTCGCGGTATCGCCGCTGCGCGTGATGGTGAAGACCCCCGGGACAAGGCCGGCCTCGAGAGCCTGGGCCGTCGTCGCCGCAAGATCCACGACAATGGAGACGTCACCGAGATACCGAGCAAGGCCAAATTCCAGCAGGCCGCCGTTGGTGGCCGAGCCAACCACGACGATGCTGCCGTTGGCTTGAAGTGCGAGTGCAGAAGCGTCATCCGCTTGTCCGAAGAAGTTCGTGGTCACCTGGCCACCGCTGCCGAAGCTGGCATCGAGGCTTCCATTCGGATTGTAGCGCGCCAGGGCAAAACTGCCACTGACGCCTGAGACCCCGGTGGATCCCACGACGACCATCTTACCGTCACTCTGGAGGACAACCCCACTGGCCGCAGCTTGGAAGCCGGCGAAAGCCGTCGTGACCGAGCCGCCGGTACCGAAGGAAGCATCCAGAATACCGTTGACATTGTAGCGCAGGACGGCGAAGGCCGGCGCGCCGGAGGGGTTGGCCGTGCCAACGACCACGATCTTACCATCAAGTTGCAAAGCAACGCCGGTGGCCCCATCCTGGGGGCTCAAGTCGGTGGTTACTCGGCCGTTGGGGCCGAACGATCCATCGGTGGTGCCATCGGGCAGGTAGCGCACCAAAGCGAAGTCTTGATTTGAGAGGCTGATATCGGAGGTCGATCCGACGACCACGATCCGGCCATCCGGCTGGATGAGGACGGCGCTAGCGGCATCGTTGTTTCCAGAAAAGTCCGTGGTGACCTGGCCACTGCCTCCCCCGAACGAGCTGTCCGGGCTGCCGTCGGGATTGTAGCGTGCCACCGCGAAGTCCTGGGTGCCAACAAAAGCGACACCCACCTCCACGATCTTGCCGTCGGCTTGCAATGCGACCGCTGCACCGGAGGCGCCGTTGACCCCAAAGGTTGTGGTCACGAGCCCGCCGCTGCCAAAGGTTGGGTCGAGGCCGCCATCCATCTTGTAGCGTGCCAGGGCAAAGCCCGAACTCACGGCGCCGGCGCTAGAGCCCGCCACGATGATCCTGCCGTCCGGCTGAAGGACGATCCCCGCAGCGACCGCGGGTTGGCTGAACTGGGTGAAGGCGCGTCCCCCACTGCCGAAGGTCGCGTCGAGGCTGCCATCGGTGTTATAGCGCGCAAGGGCGAACTCACCACTGACCGTGCCGGCCACTACGATCTTGCCATCGGCTTGTAACGCCACGCCGTCGGCCGAGGCATTTGTTGGTCCCGTGAAATCGGTGAACGTCTTGCCAATGCCATTAAAACTAGAATCCAGTCCGCCGCTGGTGTCGTAGCGCACCAGGGCGAAATCCTGCGTATTCGAGCTCGTCGTACCGGCGACAACGAGTTCGCCGGTAGTCTGCAAGGCGATGGCATTGGCCTGCCCGGTCTGGCCGAGGAGATTGGTGGTCACTATGCCATTGCTGTTGAAAGTTGTATCGAGGCTACCCGCGGTTGTATAGCGAACGGCGGCAAAGTCCTGTTGCCCAAGGTTGCCCGCAGATCCGGTCACAACAATCTTGCCGTCCGGCTGGACCACGAGGCCGCTGGCGATATCGTCGCTGCCATTGTTGATGTCCGTGACAACAAACCCGAGGCTGGGATTGAAGCCGCCGAAGTTCATATTGCCGGAGCTATCATATTCCACGACCTCGAAATCACGGCTGCCAAAGTTGCCGACCGTGCCCGCCACGACGATGTTGCCCCCGAATGCAAGGCCCACCGCAGCGGCCGAGCTCGGACTTGGTCCGATACTGGTGGTGACGATGCCACTGCCTCCCCAAGACGGACTGTCGAGGCCGCCGGTGGTCGTGTAGCGCACGACGGCAAAGCGTTGAAGGCCAGCAACGGTAGCCGTTCCCGCCACCACAATTTTGCCATCGGGCTGGATGACGAGACTGCTGGCAAAGCTATTGCTGCCGGCGACAGCGGTCAGCACCGTGCCACCGCTGCCAAAAATGACGTCGAGAGTGCCTGCGGGTTTGTAGCGTACCACGGCGAAATTCTGGTCGTTGTCCGTTCCAGCCACGACGATGCTCTGGTCGGTCTGGATGGCCACAGCAGTCGCACGATCGCCGGTGGTGCCCAGGTTCGTGGTGACCTTCCCCCCGTTGCCGAAGCTCAGATCCAGCGTCCCATCGATGTTGTAACGAGCCAGAGCCACATCGGTGTCGGAGTTGCCAGAGTTGGTCGCGGCACTGCCGACGACGACAATTCTGCCATCGGCCTGAATGGCGACGCCAAGCCCGTTGTCGTTGCCGCCAGCGAAGTCCGTGCTCACTCGGCCGCCGCTGCCAAACGTCGCGTCGAGGCTGCCGCCGGGGTTATACCGCACCAGGGCGAAATCCATCTGGGTGGCGGTGGTGGTCACCGAGCCTACGGCCACAATCTTGCCGTCACTCTGGATCGCCGTGGCCTGAGCCGCGTTGTCGAGCGAACCCTGAAAGGTTGTGCCGACTTTACCGGAGGAGCCGAATCCGAGATCGAGGGCACCGGCACTGGGCAGATGGCGATCTTCGAGGCATTCCAGGCGGGGACGGAAACGGGTTCCGCTTCGGCGCCGGCGCCCCGGGTGCGACTGGGGGGCCGACTGCGACGTCGACTGCGCGAGTGTAAACCTCCATTTCAGCAACATGCCACATCTCCTTCCGGGATCCCGCGTTGGCGAGTGGGCGCGCAGCGCGGAACAAAGCCAATGGGCTGGATCCGTTGCTCGGCGCGGAGTTCGGGTAAGCTGGGAAAACCATACAGGCCAGAGAGTGTCGTGTCAAAATGGGGAGGTAGGAAAAGGGAGCGGAATTCTCCCGGAGCCTTCCGAACATGCCGGCGATTCCGTCAGGTGTGCAGCCCGCCCCCAGCGGGCGGGCCTAGTGCAGGGTCAAGACACCTGTTGTCGGATCGTAGCCACAAGCGTCCCGCTTGTGGGCTGCTCCAGCTCACAAGCGGGACGCTTGTGGCTACGTCAGACAACACGTCGATTGGCCTCACACTAGCTCTGGGACAGCCGCTAGAGGATCGGCTGATCCGAGCACGCCGTCGCCACAATGCGCGCCAAATACTCGTCGGATGCCAGGATTTCCGCGCCGAGCTGTGCCGGTGTGGTCATGCCGCTGACCATTTGCGCGAAAAACGTGCTCTGCCCAGACGGGTCCACGCCTCGCCGCAAGAACGTGGCGAAGAACTGATCGAGGGCCTGGAGGTACGCCTCATTGGAGGTCAAGAAATAGAAGCTCACGGCAGCCCGGGTGCGGGCGCCGCTCTCCAAAATCTGCTGCCAGAAGCCGACTTCGCTCGCACTGCCCTCGCGGCCAAACACGGTCTGGTACAGCCCTCGGACGTAATCGCTCGCG
The DNA here is from genome assembly GCA_041499985.1 of Gemmataceae bacterium. Lineage (GTDB taxonomy): Bacteria > Planctomycetota > Planctomycetia > Gemmatales > Gemmataceae > JBGQLF01. Next base: position 3,777 of record JBGQLF010000104.1, on the reverse strand, counting down.
CTAGCGCGCAGCCCCTGGAATTCCGCGGAGGTCAAGAAAGCTAGCGCTACGTCCGTCTCGGTCGCTCCGCTCAGAAGCTGGCTCACCCAAAAGGAGCGTCCTGGGCGATCCGCCGCGCGGGCCAGAATTCTTCGGTAAAGGGTGTCGACTTCAATGCCGCGATACTCCGCCGATTCGAGAAAACTACCGGCCACAGCCTGCGCCGGCACACCTTGCGCCAGCTGCCGCACCCAGAAATTCATCCCCGCGCTATCGGCGGTCCGTCCCAGGACATCCCGGTAAAGTGTGGCCACATACAGGAAAAACGGAGGATCGAGGCTCTCGATGCCGGTAAAGGTGATCGGCTGGCGATTGCTGAACGTCCACTGGCACAGGTGCGGCCCACCGGCCAAGGGGATGGCGAGAACTGGGTCGGCGGCGGCCGTCAAATCGAGCCGCAGACTGTCCCCGGTTGCCGTGGGGAACCCGGGACCGCCGCCATTGACCACCAAGGCCGTCTCGGCGCTGGGAGTCACGTTGATCCTGTCTCCCTGGGGCGCGTTGTCCAAGTCGAGGGCGAGCGTGGCGATGCCGCTGTAGTTCAGGCTGCCACCGGCCCCGAAGAAGGTGTCGCCGGGCGCCGCTCCCACGCTCGTCGGCGTTACCGTCACGGTGGCGGCGGTGGCCGCGGACGAATCCTCCAGCTGAAGCGTATTGGTACCGGCCCCGCCGTTGATGGTCACGCTGCTCAGGATGCCGGCTACTCGGCCGCCAATCGTTGGCAGAAGAGGAGCGTTGAAGCCCACGGTAAACGTATCATTGCCGGGGCCGCCGTCGAGTTGCACTGCTGTTCCTGAAGGCGTGCTCTGGACGTTCAGCGTATCATTGCCGTCGCCGGCGTTGACACGTACCAACTCGGTCGTGCCGATGTCGAGCGCAAACGACCTCGAGTCGGCAGTGGAGCCGCTCAGCTCGAGACGATCACCGTTCGCGGAGAGGTTGAAGTTGTCGGCCGCGGGGGAGCCATTGACCACTACCATGTCATTGCCTGCGCCGCCATCGATCAGATCACTGCCGTCGCCATTGTTCCACACAAACACGTCGTCTCCGGCGCCCCCGACCAAGGTATTATGACCAGCGCCGCCGATCAGCGTGTCGTTGCCGGCACCGCCGACCAGGGAGTTATCGAGAGCGTTGCCGATGATCAGGTCATTGCCGGCACCGCCGATGACATTCTCGATCGTGTTCGCCGCGGACAGAGTCAGCGTGAGGTTGGCGTTTACCGTCTGCGCCGTGGCAATCCCCAAATTGATCGTGATGGCCGTGGTCGTCGCCGAGAAATCCAGGGTATCGATGCCGCCACCAGACTCGTCGATGATGTCGTTACCCAAGGGAGCATCGGCATCGAAGATATAGGTATCATTGCCGATGCCGCCGATCAGCGTATCGTTGCCAGGACCAGCCACCAGCGTATCGTTGCCATCCGTTCCGGTCACCGGGTCGTCCCCGATCAGGAGATCGTTGCCGCCGCCAGCAACCAGGCTATCATCGCCGGGGCCGCCGATCAGCGTATCATTGCCGGGACCGCCGACGAGGGTGTCGTTGCCGGGACCGCCCTGAAAGAAGACGGGTAACGTCGCTGGGAATCCGCCGGCGACAATCACCGAGTCATCGCCTGTCCCCGCCGACACGCTGAGCAGGCCGATTTGCTTGACGGAGAGCGACTGAACTCCCGGTGTGGTGCTATCGAGATCGATAGCGCTTGCGAATCCGGGATCGCCCGCACTGAAGCGGTTATGGCGGAGGTTGCCGGAAGCATCCACGTCGAAGACCAGGCTATCGCTGGCGGGCTTTGCTTCCTGAAAGAAGACGGTGGGCTGCCCTACATCGCTAAAGATGATGGAGGCACTGTACGTCAAGAGTGTACGGGCTTCGAGAGGCTCTACGAGAAGGTAGTGGTGATTCCGACTCGGTGTAGCGCCCGAACAGCCGAGCCGTGACATCGGGGTTGGTCGCAAAGCCAGAATTCGCCGCCAAGCGAACAACATGATAACTCCTCCAGAATGGCGAAGAAGCCTCGCCGCACCCCCTGAGCGCGAATGGAATTCAGAAAGCGAGCAATGGGGACGTCTTGTCGCAGATCCTGTGCCAACGTCACGGAGAGAGCTTCTCCTGTGTTTCCCAAATTACCCAAGTTATTCCAGAGGGGTATCTTACGCCGATCAAGCTATTTGCGGTAGCGCCAAAACCAGAGGAACCGCCGGGGGGGCGGGTGGTTGTTCTGTTACCGTTGGTTAGCGCCCCAGATTGACCGTGTTAAGCTTTCGGAGTGCCCGGTTATCTTTGCGCTGCTCCCCCCGCGCCAGCGCAGGGAGCCCCTGCACCACATTCAAGCGCCGGCCTTGGGAAACCTTCGCCTGAAGTTACGCCTACAAGACACGGTTGATCGGCCAACCGACCTTCGGCAGGGAGCGCGTGTCCTGGTACAATGACATGGCCAAGGGTGCTCCTTAGGTTCCCGTAGCAAGGAGTTCTGCCATCGACTTATTTCACGACCTGCACCAGGCCAATCTGCGCAGAGCCCAACCGCTGGCAGCACGGATGCGGCCGCGCAGCATGGAGCAGTTCGTCGGCCAAGAGCACTTCTTTGGCCCCGGCAAGCTGTTACGGCGCATGCTCCAGGCGGACCGCCTCGGCTCCCTGATCTTTTATGGCCCGCCGGGTACCGGCAAGACAGCCCTCGCACACGTGATCGCGCAGCACACCCGGTGCCGTTTTTGCCAGGTCAATGCCGTGTCCGCCGGCATCAAGGAGGTACGCGAACTCCTTCAGGAAGCGCGCCAGGAATTAGAGGAGACCGGCCGGCGCACCATCCTCTTCATCGATGAGCTGCATCGCTTCAACCGCGCCCAACAGGATGTCCTGCTTCCAGATGTCGAAGAAGGCCGCGTCCTGCTCATCGGCGCCACGACGCAGAATCCCTTTTTCGCCATCAACTCCCCGCTGCTGAGCCGCAGCCAGATCTTCAGCTTCGAGCCGCTTACGCGCGACCAGATCAAGACGATCCTCCAGAAGGCGTTGGCAGACCGGGAGCGCGGCCTGGGGATGATTCCCATCCACTTCCACTCCGACGCACTTGAGTTCCTCGCCGAGGTGAGCGATGGCGACGCACGGCGGGCGTTAACAGCCCTGGAGATCGGCGCGCTCTCCACGGAGCAGCGACCTGTGGAATACACTTTGGCGGTGGCCCAAGATTCGATTCAGCGCAAGGCGCTCGACTACGACGACACCGGGGACGCCCATTACGATATCGCCAGTGCGTTCATCAAAAGTATGCGCGGCAGCGACCCGGACGCGGCGATTTATTGGCTGGCTCGGATGCTGGAAGCGGGCGAAGATCCCCGTTTCATCGCCCGCCGGATCGTTATCTGTGCTTCTGAAGACGTGGGCAACGCGGATCCACAGGCCCTGGTCGTGGCGGCCGCGGCGTTGCAGGCTGTCGAATTTGTCGGTCTACCGGAGTGTCAGCTGGCCCTGGCTCAGGCGGTAACGTACATCGCCGCGGCCCCCAAATCGAACGCCTCCACCCTGGCAATCAGCAAGGCCCGCGACGACGTCCGCTCCGGGCGAACGCTCCCGGTACCCGAGCATCTGCGGGACAACCATTATCGCGGGGCGGAGCAACTCGGCCACGGGCTCGGCTACAAGTACAGCCATGACTATGCGGGCGGCTGGGTCCAGCAGCAGTATCTCCCCGAGGAACGCCGCTACTACGAACCGACCGATCGCGGCTATGAG
>JBGQLF010000103.1:0-12847 GCA_041499985.1 Gemmataceae bacterium | reverse complement strand
GTCCCGGCCGCATCGGCATCACTGGCACCGGCAAGTCAGCGGACGTCGGCCAAAAGATTGCCGGTACGCTGAACTCGACCGGCACGCGCGCCTATGTGCTCGATGCGACGCGCGCCCTGCACGGTGACCTGGGCATGGTGCACTCACAGGATGTGATCCTGGTCCTTTCGCTGAGTGGCGAGAGCGACGAGATTGTCCGCTTGCTCGGCCCGCTACGGCAACTGGCGCGGGCGCTAATCGCGTTGACCGGTCGCGAGCAGAGCACCCTCGCCCGGCACGCCGATGTCGCTGTGGTCCTTGGCCCGCTCGATGAAGTCTGCCCGCTGGGCCTGGCGCCGAGTACGAGCACGACCGCCATGATGGCCGTGGGGGATGCCCTGGCCTTCGTCGTCAGCCGGATGCGCCAGTTCACCCGCGAGGATTTCGCCCGCTTTCACCCGGCTGGCAACCTGGGCCGCCAACTTCTCAAGGTCGAGGCGGTCATGCGCCACGGCTCGGAGCTGCGCTTGGCGTCCGCCGGTGAGATGGTCCGAGCCGTGTTCACTCAGGTTCGGCGGAGCGGCCGCCGCACGGGCGCGATCATGCTGACTGATGGCCAGGGGCGCTTGTGTGGGCTGTTCACCGACAGCGATTTGGCACGCCTGTTCGAACAGCGCCGCGATGCCGCACTCGATCAGCCCATCGGCGAGGTGATGACGGCGGACCCCCTCACCGTGACACTGGGAACGCGCGTGTTGGATGCCGTCGAGATGCTGAGCCGCCATAAGATCAGCGAGCTGCCGGTGATCGACGCTTCCGGCCGCCCCGTGGGCCTGGTCGATATTACCGATGTCCTCGCGCTGATGCCCGCCGAAATGGACGAATCCGAACGGTTGGCCCACGTGGCCTGATGGGTCCAATCGTAGCCACAAGCGTCCTCGCTTGTGGGCTGCGGCAGCCCACAAGCGAGGACGCTTGTGGCTACGTGAAGACGAGCCCACAAGCGAGGACGCTTGTGGCTACGTGAAGACGAGTCCGAACGGTTGGCCCACGTGGCCTGATGGGCTGCGACCGGGTGACCAGCAAAGGTAACGCCAACGTGACGCAGTCGCAACACAAGCCGTCGAATTCAGTTTCCGAGCCAGCGGGTCCGGTTCAGACGCCTTCCCTTCAGCAACGTTGCCAGTCCATTGCGATGCTGATCGTGGACGTCGACGGCGTGTTGACGGAAGGGAGCATCACCTACAGCGATGACGAGCGGGAACTCAAGGCGTTTCATGTGCGCGACGGCTCGGGGCTGAAGATTTGGCGGTTCGTGGGCCGACAAGCGGCCGTGATCACAGGACGGAGCTCGAGCATCGTGGAGCGGCGTGCCAAGGAACTCGGCATCGACCTGGTAATGCAAGGCAAGTCGGAAAAGCTGCCAGCCTATCGACAGCTTTTGGCTATGACGGGCCTGCGTTCGCCGCAAGTGTGCTACATCGGCGATGATCTGCCCGACCTGCCGGTCCTGGGCCAGGTCGGCCTCGCTGTGGCCGTGGCCGATGCTTGCCCCGACGTGCTGGTGGACGCCCACTATGTGACGCAAGCTCTCGGAGGCCGCGGCGCCGTACGGGAGACGATTGAGCTGATCCTGCGCTGCCAGGGCGAATGGCAGAAGACTGTCGAGCACTATCGCAGCCAAAGTGGAACTGAGGACTCGGAGAGGCCATAACCGTGTGGACCCCCAAGCGCATTTGGATGCTGGTGGTGGGCTTTGCCCTGTTCTTCACAGCCTACCGAATCTACGCCCATTTCCTGGGGGGCGTCGATGGCCTGCCCCCGTTGCCGGAAGGGTATGGTCCCCCGATCGCGGGCAGCGACGAGTTTCCCCCGCTACCACCCGAACGCATCAACGAGGCCGACCGCAAACTGCGCCAGGCCTTCGGCGACGATTGTCCCGAGAGCAAACGGACGATCAAATTAGAAACCCGCGCCAAGGGCCTGGTGCTTGCTGCCGATTCCTTTCAGATTCTGGAGGATGGCCGCGTCAAGCTCACCCCCTTTAGTGTCGCCCTCTTCGGCAAAGAAGAAGGTCCGGACAAGGTTCCCGAGATCACGACCGTTCGCAGCGATCTCGCTATCCTCGAGTTCGATCGGCCCATTAGCAGCATCGCCGATATGGGCAATCGGCGCCTCGTCGGCGGCGAACTTCGCCACGAGCCGAACACGCGGCGCGAAGACGATGGCCAGGGCGGGGTCACCATTGTCAATAACCAGCGTACCTTGCGGCGCGATGACGATATCTCGGTCTTCACGCCCGGCCCTGTGTTTTATGAGGAGAAGTCGCACAAGATCTGGACCAAGAACGTCATCCTCCTTACCGACCTCCGCAGCAAGCCGAATCCCACGACGATCAACGCATGGGGCATGGCCCTTTATTTGACGAACGAGCCAACCCCCTCCAAGTCGGCGTCGCCGGCTGCCGCGAAACCGAAAGGCAACAACCCTACCGGTGTCGAGCTGCTCGTTCTTCAGTCCGATGTGAGCATGACCTTGTGGGTTGACGCTCACTCCGGTTTCCTGGGCAGCGGCCAGGCCGACGCCCGTGCGGCGGCAGCCAAAGGTTCTCGTCCCTCGCCCGCTCCGGCCAGCCCCGAAAGTCCCGGACTAGCTCGTCCGCAACCAACTAGCCAGCCCGAGCAAGCCCAGGTTGTCATCACGACGCCAGGGCCATTCACGTACAATCCTCAGACAGCTCAAGCGACGTTTGAGATCTCCAAGCAGCCCCCCAAGTATGCGAACCATGTGGAGGTCAACCGCCTCAATGAGATCGAAGGCAAGCGCGAGCAACTGATTTGCGAGCACCTGGTGTTGCAATTCAGTCGCAAGGACGGCACGGAGCCGCCCAAGGAACGGGGCGAGCGGCAGACCCCGGACATTGAGAGTGCCCACGCCACCGGCAGCCATGTGACGCTGTCTTCCGATACACAGAATCTGCACGCCTTGGGGACCGATCTCTTCTATGACGGACGCACCAAGGAGACCACTCTCAAGGGCGACCCCGAGATGCACGCGGCGAAAGAGGGCAACGAGATCCGCGCCCGTGAGCTGCGTCTCCGCACGGACCCCAGCGGCCAGCTCCAGCAAGCGCGTGCCAAGGGGCCGGGCCGGGTCGAGCTGCTCAATCGGACCAACGGCACACGTCCTCTGGAAGCGCGGTGGAAGGATGAACTGGTCTCCAGCAAGGAGGGAGCCTATGACTTGCTGACGCTGACGGGCGAGGCGGCCTTTGAAGATAAAGAACATGGCCAACGGATCGAAGCCAACCGCCTCCAGGTCTGGCTGGAGCCCGCCGAGCGCACACGGGCCCCCGGCGAAGAGGCGCGTCCGTTGCCGCACCGGCTCGAAGCGTTTGAGCACGTGAGCGCCACGGCGCCGGAGATGCATGTCCATGACACGGATCGGCTGATCGTCTGGTTCCGCGACGTCGCCCCGACGGCGGGCCAATTGCCCGAGATGCTGCCCGGCCTGCCAGGCGCGGAAGAGCGCGAGCCAAAGGTGGAGGAAGGCGGAGCGAAGGTCGAGGCACTGCCCGCTCTGGCCGATCCGCAAGTGCCTTCCTTGGAGCCACGGTTGCCCCTCACCCCTGGAGGAGAAACCGCTGCGTCGCCGGCGGACCCGGCCAAGTCCAAGCAGCCCATCGATCTCAGTGCCCGGACGGTGGAAGCGCATGTCCTCCGCAGTGGCAGCAAGAGTGACCTCGAAAAGCTGTGGTGCGAGGGTGCGGTGCGCGTGCGTCAAGAGCCGGCCACACCAGAGGAGGGCGGCATCGACATCCGGGGCGAGACGCTCCGCCTGTATCATCGCCTGACGGGAAACGTGCTCACGGTCACCGGCAACCAGGCCCAGGTACAGCTCAACAAACTTTATATCTTCGGCCCCGAGGTGAATATCGATCAGACGACCAACATAGTCTGGGTGAACGGAGTCGGCGTTATGCGACTGCCGAGCAACACCAACTTCGAGGGTGGCAAACTGACGCGGGAGGCAGAGCTGGTCGTGCAATGGAATCAGGCAATGAAGTTTGACGGCAGCTCCGCCGTGGCAATCTTCGAGGGCAATGTGCAGGCGGAGCAAGCCAGCGGCCGGATGCTGTGTCAAAAGCTGCATGCCTTTCTCGACCGTCCCGTGTCGCTGAAAGAAGGCCAGCAGAAAGGCGAATCGCCCAGCGTGAAAAGTCTCGTCTGTGACCGGAAAGTTCACGTCGAGGAATTCAAGAGTGAAGCCGACCGCGTGGTGGGCTATCACCAGATCGACTGCCCGGAGCTGGCAGTGGATAACGAAGATCGCCGCATCAGTGCCGGCGGCCCCGGAGAGGTGCGCTTGCTTCAGCTCGGGTCCAAGGGCGATCCCTTCGCCGCGTCCCCGACGGATTCAGCACGCCCGCCCAGCGGGATGGGGAAACCAGCGCCTCGGCCCGCGGCGTCGCCGAGGCCTGCCGAAGAGGAATTCAAGCTGACCGTGGTCACCTACGCCGGCAAGATGTCCGGCAGCAACACAACCCGAACCGTGATCTTCTATGACAACGTCGAGGTAATCCATTTGCCGTCCAACGATCCGCGCTTAGCCTTGGACCGCGACCGGCTGCCGCCCGAAGCGTTCTACCTGCGCTGCGAAAGGCTCGAAGTTTACAGCAGCCCCTCGGACCAAGGCCGGACGGACCAAGTGATGAACGCGTCCATCAAAGTATTCCTCCAGGGGCAGGATTTCAGCGGCCAAGCAAACGTCGTCAAGTATAACGCGGCCACGGGTCAGATGATCCTCGAAGGTGGTCCCGGAAGCCTGGCGCTGCTTTCCCAGGTGAAAGTCCCGGGTGCCGAACCCAACGAGTTTCGGGGGCGCAAAATCTTTTATAATCGGATCACGAAGGAAGTCAGCGTTGAGCAGAGCAGCGGCGTGACGCTGCCCAATCTCAAGCGGTGAGTCGGATATTGGCGAGCGGGGGCGTCAGCCCCCTGATGGGATGGCGCCCCCGCTCGCCAACGAGATTCAGCGTTTCTTCTCTTTCCCCGCACACGGATGAACCGCGATCGCGATCCACAACTGGTCTTTGTCCTTGGTCTGATAGTGCGTCATGACCGGGAAGAATTTACCGCACACCGTCGAGTAAGTGAACTCGCGCCAGCCCGGAGCCTTGAGTTTCAGACAGACCATATCGTCTTCGTCTGCCCCGTGTAACACCACCACCGTAGCCGTTTGCCCTTCGACCAGCTCGAACGATTCCCGTTTGGCGGTTCGCACCGACTTGCAAGTCATCGGCCCCATGCGGAATCCGGTCAGCGAAGGATACAACTTGCGAATCGCCTCGGCGATCTCCCGAAGTTTGTCATCGACCACCTTGTCCCGGTCGGTGGCCAAGATGACCACTACCGTTACCCGTACCTCCTCGTCGGCGGTGCATGCCGCGGGAGCAGCGGGCACCAGACCGGCGGTGAACGCCAACAAGGCGAGTACGCATTTGCGCCCGGATCGGGCCTCCATGGTTCAACCCTCCGCCCACTCTCTGCCCCGAACGAAAACCCTCGCGCCGGTGCCTCAGTCTTTGACGCCCGTCGACGGCGGAGGCACCACGATCATCGGAGCGTCCGGCCACTCGGGCTCCGTGAGGCGTGGGACCATGCCATCGACGTCCGGCTCGACCTTATCCAGCGTGATTTCACCCGCCGCCGCCAAGACCAGCGGCTCACTCACCGGTAGCTCGCCGATCACCAAGAAAGTGGCATCGGCCGCGTCCATGCTGATGATCATCACCTCGTCGGCCGTGGCCACGCGGAAAGGCTCGACCTCCGCAAGAGACACAACCTCCGACAGCCCTCCTGAATCCACGGGCCTCAAGAACTCACCCCAGAGCGCCAGAGCCGCTGCCGCCGCTGTCGCTGACAACGCCAGGGCGATCCAGGCCAGCCGGCGCCCCACGGTCTTTTGCGCCGGCGCGACCCATGCCGTTCGAATGCCGTTGAAAACGGCGCTCCACTCTGCCTCGGTCGGCGCGCGGAGGGGAGCCTTGCGCCACAGGGCGAGGAGCTGGCGCTGCGCGGCCACGTCTGCCGCGGCATCAGCGTGGCCAGCGAGCCAGGCTTCGACCTGCCGTTGGCCGGCCGCGTCCACTTCGCCATCCACGTAAGCCGCCAATTGTTCCGGAGTCGGCGGCGTCGCCTCCGCCTTGCGTTCGCTCATAGGCTCATCCGTTGGGCCAAGTAGGCCCGTAAGCGTTGCCGGGCGTAATACAACCGACTCATGACGGTGCCGATGGAAATCCCCAGGACTTCCGCCACCTCGCGATAACTCAGCTCCGCCTCGACATGCAGAACGAAGGTTCGGCGCTGGGCCTCCGGCAACGTCGCCAGGGCCTGATTCAAGAGCCGGCGTAAGTCCTCCCGCTCCAAGCCGAGGCTAGGATCATCGTCAATTAGGGGATGTCCGGATTCGCCAGAACGCATCTCCGGGCCGTCGAGACTGAGCAATTCCCGCCGGCCCCGCAGACGTCCGACATCCAGAGCGGCGTTACTCACGACGCGCAGCAGCCACGTCTTGAAGGTACTACGGCCCTGAAAAGTATGTAGATGGGTGAGCGCCTTGATGAAGCCTTCCTGGACGGCGTCCAGCGCGTCGGCTTCGTGGCCCAGCAGCCGGTAGGCCACGCGGTAGGCCAACGCCCGGTACCGCCGGAACAATTCTTCCAGGGCCTCCCGTTCGCCGCTGGCCAAACGGGCCAGCAGGTGCTCATCACTGGGGGCTGGCAGAGCAGGTGCGGTGACAACAGCCATGGCGTGGCAGGCACTCCCCAGGAACAGACGACCCCGCAGGCGACCTTATTCAGCTGATTGTAGTGCTCCCGCTTGCCAAAAGCGAGCGGTGAATCGGCCCTGGCAGTTCAATCGCGTGCGGTGTCCTTCTGCCTCACCGCCGGAATCGCTTCCAGCGGAGCCTTCTCGGAAGGAGCAGTGTCGGGTGCGCGTTCACGACTGACGGGGGTCGCGGGGACCGTAGCAGATGATTCACGGAGAAAGATAGGCAACGGAGCCGTATGGGCGGCGAAAGCCTCGGCTGGCAACATCGGCATCGCGGGCTCGGCATGAGCGAGCAGGACCGGCTGGGTATGATTGGCCTTGCCTTCCACCGGCATCTTGTGGGCCAGCAGGGGGTCTTCGGGGTATTGCCGTCCCTCAGATGAACGACATCCCAAGACCAGTGCGCTGGCCAGTGCCGTCAGGAGCCAACGTCGAAGGATCCGGTGCTGCATGCGGGATTTGCTCGCTTCTTGGAGTCAAGATTGGCGTGCATCTTTTACATCGACGGCAAGCGGTGAGAACTAAAGAAAAAAGGGCTCTTCCGTTTTTGGGTGCGTAGAACGGAATTCATTCCGTTCGGGCGCGTCGCGAACGGAATGAATTCCGTTCTACGCTGCGGATCCCCTCAAGCCATCCGGAAGCTCAACTCTTCGCGGAGTCGTTCGAGTGCTTCGCGCGCATGCAACGCAATCTCGAGATCCTCATGGTCGGCGAGGCGATCCAGGTCCGGCCAGAGCAAGGTGAGGGCTTCGCTGGCCACCAGATGGATCGTCTCGTGCACCCGTTGGGTGTTGTCCCCGACCAGGGCCTGACGAAACCATTGCAAGGCCAGCCGTTCGCCCAGCCGGGCCAGGGCTGCTCGGGCAGCTTGCCGGACCTCGCTACTGGGATCGCGGCGTCCTTCCTGAAGACTGTGCAACACAAAGGGCCGGTCAAAGGGCTCCCACCAACCCAAACTGCTCATAGCCGCCGTGCGATAGGTCGGATCCCAATCCCGGATCGCGAGCAGGAGGAAGTTTTCGGTTTCGCGCGACGCATGACCGCGCAAGGCACGGAGAATCGCCGCGTAGGGAATGTCCGGCGCGACCGATGGCCGCCGCGGGGGAATGGCCCGCAGCCGGTAGTGAACGCGGCGGTCCAAAGGCACACGACGCTGCACCCAACTGCGCAGCCAGGGGGCGACGTTGGGATGACGTGACCAGGTTAGGACGTTGACGGCCAACTCGGCGTGAGCAAAGCCAGGCTGGGCCAGCAGGGGCAGGATGACGGAACCCGCCTCGGCCCGCAAATCGTCCAGTGCCGTCAGGCAATCGCGCTGCTCCCCCGGAGAAGCTTTGGCTAGCGCCGCACACAACGGCTCGGGCGCTTCCTCGACATAATCCTTCAACGCCGCCTCCAGCGCGGCCAGACGGGATAGCTGCCAGCCAAACGCTTCCTGTTCGGCGTGTTCGTCCGCCAGAAGTCTCTCCGCATGCGAAGCCCGGGCAAGCAAGCGCAGAGACTCGGTAAAGACGCGGACCACAAGCGGATCGACGGCGTCGGGCTTGTGGTCCCAGAGGTTTTCGATCAGTTCGCCGAGGCGGGCCTCGGCGACGACGTGCGGGGGCACGCCACAGCGCAGGCCTTCGAGAGCTCGGTGCAACACCCGCAAGGCGGTTCGCCCGAGCGCGCTGCGCGGCTGCTGCACATATCCGGCAAAGCTCAAGAAACAGACGGTCTCCGCAGCAAAGAACTGGCTCAGGGGAACATCCCCGGCGGCCTCGGCACAACGTAACAAGTGCGGCAGACTCTGCTCGCGGTTCAGGCTCCGCAGCCCATTCGCCAGATCGATCCAGTACCAGGATTGTTCAACCTCATCCTCGGTCAGCCGGCGCTGGAGCTGGCGTTCGAGAATACGGCCAGCTTCGTCCGTGCCGATCTCGGCCAACGCGCGAACCTGGATGACGAAATGCGTTCCCGGGCGCAGACTAGCCTCGGCGGCTCCGAACTCACCGCGCTCCAGCAGATCCCGCAGGCGCGCCTTGGCGGATTCGACGGCCACCTCGCTTAGCTGGCCACCCTGGAAGAGATCGATGTGCTGCCGCGTCACCGGAGAAATCTCCGTGACCGCCTCCTGGCGGCGTGTCCAATGCCGGCCCAGCAAAAACGCTGTGGCCATGAGCACGGGCAGCAGCACAGCCATGATCAGCACAGCAACCGTCATTGGTCTGCACCATCAAGTCGGCGAGGTCCATCATGTTCAGTTGGGAACGCCCACCGTGGCGTTCCGTCGGAACGGACCGGAACGCCACGGTGGGCGTTCCGTAGAGCGGCATCCACTCAGCTTCCCCGCACGTGGCCGTCCCCGTAAACCACGTACTTATAGCTCGTCAATTCTACCAGCCCACACGGTCCACGCGCGTGAAATTTTTCCGTACTAATGCCAATTTCTGCGCCCAGGCCCAATTCATAGCCGTCGTTGAAGCGTGTACTGGCGTTGACCAGGACCGCGGAGGAATCCACACCGGTCGTGAATTGCCGGGCCGCCGCCAGATCGTTCGTCACGATGGCATCGGTATGTTGCGAGCCAAACTGGTTGATGTGCGCGATCGCCTCCTCCAGCCCTGCCACCACCTTGACCGACAGGATGAGGTCGAGGTATTCGGCTGCGTAATCCGCTTCCGTGGCCGGAATGGCATCTGGAATAAGTTGACAGCTGGCGGAGCAGCCCCGGATCTGCACGCCCCGTTGGCGAAGAGCCCTGCCGGCGCGCGCGAGAAAAGGAGCCGCCACGTCGACATGAACCAGCAAACTCTCGGCGGCATTGCACACGCCGGGGCGCTGACATTTAGCGTTGAGCACGATGCGCTCGGCCATTTCCAGGTCAGCGCTGCGGTCCACATAGACATGGCAATTGCCCATGTAATGCTTCAGAACCGGCATGCGGGCCTCTTCCGCCACGCGGCGGATCAGGCTCTCCCCGCCGCGGGGAATAACCAGGTCAATCCACTGGCGCAGCTGGAGCAGGTGGCCGACCGCCGCCCGTTCCGTTGTCGCCACCAGCTGTACCGCGTCGCTCGGCAGGCCCGCAGCACGCAGGCTGTCCTGGAGGATGCGGTGGAGAGCGGTGTTGGAATGAAACGCTTCTTTGCCGCCGCGCAGGATTAACGCATTGCCGCTCTTGACGCACAGGGCTGCCGCATCTACCGTGACGTTCGGTCGCGACTCGTAGATAAACAAGATGACGCCGAGCGGGACGCCCACTTTGAGCACTTGCAGACCGTTCGGGCGTACACTGCCTTCCAGAACCCGGCCAACGGGATCGGGGAGCGCCGCCACATCACGGACGCCGGCCACGACGCCGCGCAGCCGGTCCGGGGTGAGGCGCAGGCGATCCAGCGCGGCTCCCCCCAACCCCAGCTCCGTTGCGCTGGCCAGGTCCCGGCTGTTCGCCTCCAGAATCTCAGCCGTTCGGTTCTCGATCGCCTCGGCCATGAAGTGCAGCCAGCCGTTTTTCAGGGCGCCGGAAGCCAGCGCCAGTTCCCGAGCGGCAGTGCGAGCGTGCTGGCCTAGTTCTGCGCAATACGCCTCCAGGTTCCGGGGTTCCGCAGCCGGGATAGACAAATGAGGATCCAGAGGCGGAGAGGCTAGCTTGGGAGAAGGACTCTGCATGCGATCCACCTTCGGCCCGGCTCGTGGACCGATCACTTTCGGCTGGGGTCGGCCGGCACTAACTGGAAGGCCACCGAACGGGGTAAGCTCTGGGCCAGTTGAAATTCTTTGGGTAGTTGCAGCCGCAACGCCTCTTCATACAGGCCCGATTTCCACTTGTCGCCACTGAGATCGATGAAGGCGACCACCGTTGGGGGTTCGCCGATCGCGGGTCCCAGCAGACGTAAGGTAATCTTACCCGCTCGCTCGTCGCCGAACAGTGGTCGCAAGCCAAAGTTGGCCGGGCACAAAAACTGTACGGGCACATCCGTCAGCTCATACACCCGTTGTTGGGGTTGCAGAGTAAGGCGAGCCAGGACAGTCGCCGGCGTAACCCGCACGCGTCGGCCTTCTAGCTCATGGACGAGGGGAACCGCCCGGAGGGTCATGGTCTCCGGTCCCGCAGCTGCTTCGGTGTGCGGGGGAACAAAGATGGGCTGAGTGGCGATCGTACGGATGCGATCGAGGACTTCTTGCGGCCCCTGGACCAGGACCGTAGACGGTTCGGTCGTCACTTGGGCCAGACGTTCTTCCGGCGCATGCTCCGGCCGGACGGGGAGGCGGCGTTCGATTAGGCGGTGCAGGATCACAGGGATCTGGTTGCGTCCCTGAAGCACAATGGGAGTGACGCCCGGAGGGGGATGCAAATCACCGGCCTCGACGCGAACGGTATCGAGGAGCCGACTTTCTTGCAGGCGGTCGTCGGGTACCGTCAGTGTGACCCCAACGCGGAGTTCGCCACGCTGAAGCAAACCGCGTAATTCGCGCAGGCGCGAGGGCGGTCCGGTGAAGGAAACCGGCACCTGGCTGGGACCGGGAATTTCCAGCTCATACGAATCGGCCTGGCCGGCGGCGAGGGTGATCTGCACGGGGATGGGAACATGATCCAGCATCTCCTGATCCCGGCTGCGGATATACAACCAGACCAGAGCAGCCAGACTCAGCGCGGCCAGCGCCGATAAGAAACGATCCAGCATGAGGTTCGTGCTCGCTCGCGGCTAAACGGAGTAGGTCTTCCAGGAAGCCCCCCCTCGGATGAGGAAAAACGACCTGTTGTGAAACGTAGCCACAAGCGTCCTCGCTTGTGAGCTGCTCCAGCCCACAAGCGAGGACGCTTGTGGCTACGATCCCACAACGGGTTCCTTGAACTTGCTTCTACGCTGCCCGCGCCACCGCACTGGACGAATTCCCCGGACTGCTGAGGAAGTCCGCCAGACGTCGAGACAGGTTTTCGCGAGGCACCGCTTCGAGATGGCCGCCCACCGCCAGGGAAATCCGTCCACTCTCCTCGCTGACCACCAACAGGATCGCATCGGTCTCATCACTCAAGCAGAGCGCCGCGCGGTGGCGCATCCCCATGTGGGGGCTGGTCCCGTCCGGCGGCTGGCCTAGCGGCAATTGACAGGCCGCGGCAGCCAAGCGTCCATTGCACAGGATCAGGGCCCCATCATGTAGGGGGCTGCGTGGGCTGAACACCGTGCAGATCAGAGCCGCCGAAATCTCGGCGTCGATGCGCTCCCCGGTCTCGACGAACGCCGCGAGCGGCATCTCCCGCTGGATGGCGATGAGCGCTCCGATGCACTGGCGCGATAGGGCCTCCGCGGCATCGGCAAGCTTGTCGACCATCGGATGGCCTTCGCGGACGAGATAGCGTAGCATTCGATAGCGGCCGAGCAGCATCAGTCCGCGCCGCAGCTCGGGCTGGAAAATCACCACCAAACCGAGCAGCACCGTGGTCAAGAGATAGTCGAGAACTTTGCCCAGCTCCATTAGATCGAAGCCGGCGATCACGACCTGCGCGACCAGGAAGACGCCGACGACTACCAGCCCCAGGCCCCTTACCAACCCCGAACCGCGCGTCTTGCCTAGAAAGCGGAGAAACAGATAGATGGCCACGGCGAGGATGGCGATCTCGATGAGGTCGCGGATACCGACCGATTCGTAGAGTTGCGCCAGCCGTTCCGTCAAGGCCGTCCCCTTCTGGCTTGACCGGATGATGAGGGTCGAGATTCGCAGGGTAAACGGCAAAGTCGGTTCCGTCTAACCCTCGCTGCTTCCCGATCCTCGGTCCCCCATCCTCACTCCCCGAGACTGAATGGCCGCGAACAAATTCACTGCATCCCGAGTTTCGCCAACATCATGGACACGCACGATCTGAGCGGCCCCCCGACTCAGCGCGTAACACACCGCCGCCAGCGAGCCGGCCAGACGTTGCTCCACGGGCCGCTGAAGCACTTGCCCGAGGAACCCCTTGCGCGATACGCCCAGGCAGATCGGCCCCCAGTGCGACAAGATATAGACCGTGCCGACCCGCCGCTTCGAACGCGCAAGATCGGAAGAGCGTC
>JBGQLF010000102.1:0-12860 GCA_041499985.1 Gemmataceae bacterium | reverse complement strand
TTCGGCCATAGGTCCAGACCGGCCCGTTCACACTGCCCTTGTGCAAGTCGGTGGAAATCGAATGCAAGGGGAAACCGCTGGCGCGGGCATGCCGGGCGGCGGTCCAGGCGAAGCTGCCGGCCCCATGACCGAGATCGAAACGCACCCCACGCTCCAGCGCCTTCCAAGCTTCCGCGACCGGCCTGCCGCTGCGGTGGAAAAGCCCCCCCGGGAATCCTTTGAAGCAATGGGTGATGATGTCGCCACGGCCAAGCAGGTCCAATACGTCTTGGATGAGAGGCGGAGCCACGCCGATATGGGCCATGACGTGCGTGCCACTCTCGCGGGCGGCTTGCACGGCCAGCTTGGTGGGCACGATGTCCAGGTTGCCGCTATGCCGCTGCGAGCTGAGGACTTTGACGCCCTTGAGCACGTCCCGATTGGCGACCACGGTCTGGATGGTCAGTTTCTGGTCGAACAGCGCCGTGTTGCCATGCACGGGGGAGCCGGGATGTGCCGATACGTTGAGGAAGCCCAGGACGCGCGTCCGCGCTTGCTCCACGATCATCCGGCGAAAGTCTTTGAAATCCGTCGCCCGGACGCCGCCGGCCTCCGCCAGGGTGGTGACGCCGGCATGCACCCCGGCATCCTCGTCCACGTTCACGACATTCGCCAGGCTGCCAAAGACGTGGGTGTGCAGGTCGATCCACCCCGGCGAGACGTACGAACCGGTCGCATCGATCACCTGGGCGGACGGGCTTGGGTCGAGCTTTTCCGCTACCTGTACGATCTTCCCCGCTTTGATGGCAATGCTCGCCAGAGCCTTCGTCTGGCGATACGGATCGATTAGGGTGCCGCCCATGATGAGGAGATCGAAGGGCTGCTCGGCCGCGGCGGCGCAGAGCCGGCCGGGAACCGTACTCAGCGTCGCGACCAGGGCCGCGGAGCGCTTCAGGAAAGATCGCCGCGAGGCCTGGCCAGCGCGGGAGAGGCTGTGCATGATCGGAACCCTCGTTTCGAGCCCGGGGCGAAACCCACAAGAGCCATCTTATTTACCGCCCGCGGTTTTCTCCTTGAACGGCCCCGCGGAACCCCGGACCACGCGCGTCAGGTCCTCGCTCAGGATGGACGGGCACCAGTACTTTTCGATATGCTCGATCGAAAGTTCCGTGCCGCGGGCATGGCTGACGTAGGGCGGCTGGCGCGGATCGTACATGGCGTCGGTCAGATCGCGGACCAGGACCACGTTCAGGCCGAGCTTCACCAGCTGGCGGATCCCGAACGACCGGCCCAGCACACACATGTTGGTGTTGACACCCATCATCACGATGTTCGTGATCCCCTCCTGCTGGCAGAAGCTGTAGATTTCCTCGCCGCTATCGCTGATGCCGTCGAAACCGATGATATCGAGGCCCTCGTGCTGCCGCGTGTACTTCCGCACCACTGGGGCGACGACGGGATCGTCGCACGCGCATTTCGACGTATCGATGGGGAGGGGTGGTTCGCGCGCCGGGTCGAGGTCGCACCAGCGTGCGATCGGCACCGGCGGCTTGACCGGTTTGGCTTGTTGCATTCTTTTACGATACGGCGTATCCGCGTAAACATCCATGGTGCTGCTGGGAGCATGGATGATCATGACGCCGTGGTCGCGCGCGAGGGACAGCACCTGGTTCATCTTCGGCACCAGCAGCACAACCCGCAGGCCGGCGATTTTGCAGTAATGGCCGTCCCACATGTCACACACGATGATGGCGGTCTCGGCCGTGTTCCAGTCGACGACCACTTCCTTTGGTTGGAACTGTCCGCTGCCGGGCGGATTCTCTTGCTGTTTTTGCATCCGCAAGCGCAGTTTGCCGGGGACTTTGGGACGGTTCGCGAGCCGTTCATTCGTTGCATCTTCCGAGGCGACGGGGATGCTTAGCCCCAAACTCAAAGCGAAGGCCAAACCGAGGCGGTACATCAGGCTATCTCCTTCGGACAAGGATGCGCGATACGTCGTCGAGGCAGGACGAGCCCAAGTTATGCCGTTGGGCCGAGGCTCACTCGCGGTTCTCGAGAGATTGTAACGCCCTAGGGCCGCCGTCTTCACTACAAAAACGGGTCGAGCCGTTGCAAGGACTGGGCTGAGGAGAGCCAATCACTTTCCGCCACGCCGGCGAAGCAATTCCCCGGCCCACTTGGCATCGTCGCCTTCCAGTGCTGGTTGGGGTTCTCGGCGGTAATCCACCGACATGTCGTAGGCGGCCCGGTCGTAGACCGTCCGGAACACGGCGCCAAGGTCGAGCGGCACTTCGGGGTCCTTGCCGCGCAGCGGGATGGAGATCACCGGCAACGCCTGACGAACGCTGATCGGCCAATAGCGTGTCCGCATGCGTTGATCGCCCCGGGAAACCAGAACGCGGTAATCGCTGGGACGCAACGGGGGATCGGTTACCGAGGGCACACCGGCACGGAGCAGGTCGATCTCGATCCAGTGGACTTCTGTATTCATGATCTCGTGGCGCTTGGCCATGAAGCTGGCCCGGCCGCGCGAGCCGCGAATCTTGTTGGTTGGGCTGAGGACTTCGATAACCGTGACCAGTGCTTCCGACTCCACGTGAATGATCTTCAGGAAGGCTTCCTCGATCTCCTCATCCAGCAGCGTGGGGATGATCAGCGGTTCCGCGACAGCCAGGGCCGGCGCGATCTTGAAACTTTTCGCACCTTTGTGCTTTGGCGCTTTCTCCACGCGAACGTCGGGCACGCGCACTTCGCGGCCCGGGTCGTCGTCATCGGAAATGTAGACGCGCAACTCCACCCGGGCCACGTAATGCGGCCGGAGGTTGGGATTCAGGGCGGCCCGGATTTCGCTAATCAACTCGTGATGGACGTCCGGCCAGATTTCGGGTGATTCCAAATACGGGTCCATTCCAGGGAACGGCGATGGCATGGCATCTCCTTTCGGGGCGACCCTTTTTAGTTTGCCTGATTGCTTCCTGTTTTGCCATGTCAGCCAGTATGCGGGCCGGAAGGTCTCACGTGTATTGGAAAACCCCTCTGCAAACCTGATCGCGTAAACTCTCGCTGGTTTCGAGTGCGGCCCGGAAAACCTGCTTGGTGCAGGCATAGAGTTCCACATCCTCTCGGGCCACGGCCGTAATGGTCTTCCGCTTGGAAGTCAGCAGCGACAGTTCGCTCAACACCTCGCCGCGGCGCAAGGTGGCGAGCTGGGTCGGTCCGCTTTCTTCCTCAATGAGGACTTCAACCACCCCAGACAGAACGACAAAGAATCGATCGCCAAACTCCCCGCGCCCAACGATCGCTGTCCCCGTTTTGTACTCCTCACGGATCATCCGACCGGCCAGATCGAGGAGGTGCTTGGCGTCGACTCCGCCGAACAGCGGACATTGCGCCAAGAACTCACAGACGCGAACCGCCTCCTGGACGTCGACATCTACAACGAGCCGGCCATCCACCAAATTGACAATGCGATCCGCAATGTCAAGAATACGGTTGTCGTGCGTTACCAATAAAACCGTGCAGCCTTCTTCCTGGGCGAGCTGTTGCAACAACGTGACCACCTCGCGCCCGGAATCCTTGTCGAGCGCCGCGGTCGGCTCGTCGGCCAGGATCAGCTTCGGGCGGTTCACCAGCGCCCGGGCAATCGCCACGCGCTGACGCTGTCCACCGGAGAGAGCCTCCGGTTTGTAGTGCAAGCGATGTCCCAGCCCGAGGCGCGTCAAGATGTCGGTGACGCGCTGGCGCCTCTCTTGCCGGGAAGCGACGTGCAGATTGACGGCCAGCTGCACATTCTGGGAGGCGGTCAACGACTCGAACAGGTTGTGCGCCTGGAAAATGAAGCCGATCTGGCGGCGCACCGCGACGAGTTCGTCCTTGCTCAACCCGCCCAACTCGCGCCCCATTACCTGGACGCTGCCTTGCTGGACGGAACGCAGCGCGCCGATCAGGGTCAACAGGGTGGTCTTGCCGGAGCCGGACGGACCGGACATCAAGATGATCTCGCCTGGAATTAACGTCAAATCGAGATCGAACAAGACCTGTTTGAGCGCCTCGCCTTCGCCGAACCAGTGGCTCAAATGCTGCGTCCGGACGACTGGAACGCGGTGGCGTCGCGCGCCACTGGAGATCAGCGTACTGTGGCTCATCCGAACACCTCGGCGGGATCGGCGCGCATCACGCGGCGCAGCGCGAGTATCCCGGAAACTAGACACATGCCCACGGTCAGCGCCAAGACCAGCAGCGCGCGCAGCGAATCGAAGTGCATCGGTAAGCCGCTGACCGTGGTAACGCCTGCGTACAGGGCCACGCTGACGAGCGTGCCGCTGGCGAAGCCCAGCAGCGACAGGATTAGGGACTGCGTCAGGACCACCTCGATCACCGACCGATCCGAGTAGCCGATGGCCTTGAGAGTCGCGAATTGGGCCTGATGATCCACTACTTCGGTGTACAAAACTTGATAGCAGATGATCACTCCGACCACAAAGCCCAGCGCCACGCCGAGGCCGAAGATGTAGCCAAAGGGCGTTTGCATCCGCCAATACGCCAGCTCTTGTTCGAGAAACTCCGGCTTGGTCAGGATCAGCACGTCCTCGGGAAGAGTGCGTCGTAACTG
The DNA here is from genome assembly GCA_041499985.1 of Gemmataceae bacterium. Taxonomy (GTDB): domain Bacteria; phylum Planctomycetota; class Planctomycetia; order Gemmatales; family Gemmataceae; genus JBGQLF01. Next base: position 8,269 of record JBGQLF010000102.1, on the reverse strand, counting down.
GTCCGCTACTGTGTGCGGGTCGGCGCCGGCAGCGAGCCGCAGCAAGCCCACTTCCACCCGGCTCAGCGCCGCGTCGGGGTCCTCCTGCGAAGCGAAGTACTTGGCATAGTTGCGGTCGCTCATGATCACGTTGCCGTCGCTCAGGAAGTCCGGCCCCAGGCGGAACGTGCCGACCACCTTCGTCGCCCGGCCGGCCAGGTCGGTGACGACGCCGACTTCCCGTGGGCCGTAGTAGTCCTTGGATTTCTGGTCGAGAAGAACGGCGTTTTCTGTTTTCAACACCTGGCTCTGGCTGCCAATCTCGGGCAGGAGGAAGACCGGGTCGTCGGGGTTGAACGCCAGCACCCGGATGGGAAGTTGGGTTCGGTCCACCGGGTTCCGCCAGGACGAGGCTTCGATCTGGATGTACAGCGGATAGGCGCCCACGACTCCCGGTACCGCCTTGGCCTGGGACAGGCGGCGCCGTGGAAACGGTTCGCTAAACGCGGCGGCCCACTTTGCCTTGCTGGTGAGCAGCAAATCCGCGTTGAGTTGGCGCATCCAGGTCAGCTGGCTGTCGAACAAGGCGTGCAGAAAACCGAGTTCCATGAACATCAGGAAGACCGCAAAGGCGACCCCGGCCGTGGAGGCCAGAAACCGCCCTCGGTGGTGCGCCAAGTTGGACCAGGCCAGGATCAGGCGTAGCAAGAAACACCATGCCTAAAACAGATCCGCCGGGTCGGCGCTGCGAATTTTGCGCAGGGCGACCAAGCCAGAACAGGAGCCGATGAGCAGCGCCAGCAGCAAGACCGCGGCGGCGCGGCCCACTTCCAGGTGCAAGGGTAGGCCCGTAGCGCGGGTAGTCAGCGCGTACAGGACCACCGTCAAGGCCAGCGCGGGCAGGTAGGCAAGACCGGCCAGGATTCCCGCTTTCTGCAAGACCACCCAGGACAGGGAGCGGTCGTGATACCCCAGCGCTTTCAACGTCGCGTATTCCCTCCGGTGCTTGGTCACGTCGCTCGCCAACACTTGATATAGGAGTACCGTTCCCACCGTGAAGGCCACGAAGACCCCCAGGCCGAACATCAGTCCGGCGGGAGTCCGGTCCACCCAATAGCGAAGCTCCTGGCGTTCGATTTCCGGACGGGTCAGGACCCGGATGTCGGCCGGAAGGATGGCGCGCAGATCCCGCGCCGCCGCCTGGGAATCGACGCCTGGGCGCAAGCACACCAGGCCCACCTGCACGTTGTCCAGCGACGAATGTCCCAGGAGCCGGGCAAAGTTCTGATCACTGACCAGGAGCGTGCCGTTGGCGCCGAAGCAGGTCCCGAGGCTAAACTGGCCGCCAATCCGGACGCGGTGGTTATGGATCTCGGTCCTCAGGCCGATGTCATGAGACCCGCACTCCGGCAACGAGCGCTCGTCGAGGAGTCCCGTGTCGCTTTCCCGCAGCGCGTCCAGTTGGCCGTCGAGTTCCGGTAGAAGCAAGGGCCGATCGAGCGGGTTGAAGCCGATGACCCGCATCCGCATGCGGCGTCGTGTTTCGGGATTGCGCCAGAGGGCGATCTCCGTGTACAGCGGCATGGCCTGTTCGACGGCTGGAATGGCCAGCGCCTGGGAGAGGCGATGGCGCGGAAACGTTCCCGCTCTGTCAAGGTTCACGTATTCCGGGGAGACGAGCACGAGGTCAAAGCGGAGTTGGTCGTAAAGGAGAACGGCATTGGCGCGCAGGATGCCGTAGAAGCCCAGTTGCATAAAGATCAGAACCTGAATCAAGCACATGCCGGCGAGCACAATCAGGGTGCGCCACGGAGCGTGCAGCAGATTCAGCCAGGCGAGGGGAGTTTCCATCGGAGGTCTGCGAACCTGCAAGCTGCTCACCGCGGGAAGCTACCGACCGACCGACTCGCCGCTGTGGAGCAGAATGCGTACATTCACTTGCATGTTGGTCAACCTTTCGGCCGGCTCACTCTGGTCCAGCCGGATGCGCACCTCCACGATCCGCGCGTCCGTGTTCGCCGTCGGGTCGATGTGCAGGACGTCATTCTTGTAAATCAGCCAGCCAACATGGGCGACCGTGCCGGTCAGCGGCGTGGCCAGCGCGGAACTCTGGACCTCCGCCTTCTGACCCAACCGGATGTGGCGCACATCCGTTTCATAGACCTCGGCCACCACCATCATCTGTCCTGTGTGTCCCAGACGGAGGATGGGCTTACTTCCTGTCGCTTCCCCGGGCCGGGTCAAAAGGCGCAGGACGCGGCCGGGGCGGGGAGCGCGGAGCACCGTGAGGCTTTCTCGGTTTTCCGCCAGCACCAGGTTCTTGGCCAAGGAAGCGACGGGAATGGTGCTCTTCACCTTGGCCAGATTGGCCCGGGCCGTGAGGAGCTGCGCGCGGGCCTGGAGGAGGTTGATATCGCGGGCAACTTTGAGCCGGTCACGCACGGCTCGGGCACTCAGCAACTCGTCCTTGGCGCGATTGACCGCCGTGCTCTTCGAGTCGGTTTCTTGAGGACTGGCGGCCCCCGTGCCGCGCAGCGCTTTAATCCTATTCAACTCTCTGTTCGCGTTCGAGAGTTCCTCTTCCAGGACTCGCACCTTGGCTTCCTGCGCCTGAATATCGAGGAGCTGAACCTCTTCCACTTGCTTGATGGCGAGATCGGCCTCGCCGATCAAGGCTTCGCCGTGAGCCGTTTCTGCCTCGAGACGGGTCCGCGCCTCGTGCAACTGACTGGCGATCCATTCTTTCTCCGCCCGCCGTTCGGCGTAGGTCTCCAGGTAGCCGAGCACTTCACCCGTCTGCACCGGCTGGCCTTCCACCACCAGCAAGCGGCCCAGCCGGTCGCCGGCGGGAGCGCCGACATCGATCACTTCCCCTTCGGGCTCCAGCCGACCCAGAGCGGCCACGGCCAGACGGTTGGTTGCGGCGACTGCGGTTGCATCTCCCTGAGGCGCTCGCAAGGGGTCGATCGGAGGCTGGAAATACGCCTGCAACTGCCATTGATGCGCCAGGAAACCGCTCCCGGCACTCATGGCCCCCATCAGGACAAGCAAACCCAGGAGCTTCCTGGTAGCTTTTCGGCGTACCGGCGGTAGTGCGCTGGTGCTCATCGGAACAGCGGGGAGCTTGGGGTCTTCTTCATTAGGGTTACGCAAATCGTGACGATTATACTCCGCCCTGGGATCGCGATCCAGCAGGTTCTTACGCATTACGAAACCGTCCTTTTCCGGGAGGAGAACTGCTCTCTCAACGGGGATGCAAGGTCATCCGCATGCCGTGGCTGGGATGAAGGGTGCCGGCCATTCGCGGTTCGACTCGGTGGCCTGGCACGAGGCGCAACCGGTAGCGCTGCGCGACCGTCGCCAGCACGAGCTGGGTTTCCAGCAAAGCCAGGTGACTCCCGATGCAATGGCGTGGTCCGCCGCCGAACGGGAAATAGGCGTAGTCAGCGCGCGCCGCGCAGCGCGGCGCTGTAAAGCGCTCCGGGTCGAACTTCTCCGGATCGGGCCAGAACTCCGGATGGCGGTGAACCAGGTACGGGCTCAGCACGATCATCGACTTGGCGGGGATGTGATAGCCGCCGATCACGTCGGCGCCGATCGCATCGCGCACGAAAATCCACACCGGCGGGTAAAGGCGCATCGATTCCTGGAGCACCATCAGGGTGTAGGGAAGCTTGGGCACGTCGGCCACGGTAGGTGGGCGGCCGCCCAGGGTGCAGTCGAGCTCCTCGTGAAGCCTTTCCTCCACTTCGGGGTGCTGTGACAGCAGGTACCACGTCCAGGTCAGTGCCAGTGCGGTGGTCTCGTGGCCCGCGAAGAAGATGGTCATCATCTCCTCGCGCACCTGCTGGTCGGTCATGCCCTGGCCGCTTTCCTCGTCGCGCACACGCAGCAACATGGCCAGGAGGTCGCTACTCGCGTCGGGATCGGCGCGGCGGTTGGCGATGATCGCGTCGACGAAGGTGTTGATGGTATGCAGTGCCTGCTTAAACCGGCGGTTTTGGCGCGTGGGGATGAACAGCGGCACATCTACCGGGGATAGGGAACGGGCGCCCATGAACTCCAGCACAAAGTTGAAGGCGCGGCCGGCTTCCTCCGCTTGGCCGTCGAGATCGAACCCGAACATGGCCCGCGCGATGATGCTGGTCGTCAGCCGCATCATCTCGGCACCGATTTCCAGCGCCGCGCCACAGTCCGCCGGAGCCTGCCAGCGGTGCAACATGGTCTCGGTGGCGTCAACCATCAGGCCGGCGAGCCCTGTAACCGCGCGCTGACAGAAGAACGGCTGCATCAGGCGCCGTTGTCGTTGCCACAGTGTGCCTTCGCTGACGAACAGACCATTGCCCAGGTATCTTTTCAGCTTGCGAAAGCCAATCCCTTTGCAATAGTTCTTCCAGTTCGTCGCTAGCACGTGCCGGATATACTCGGGCCGAACCAGCAGGTGCTGGATGAGCGGCCCCATGCGCAGGCGCACGATCTCGCCGTACTGTTGCCATCCATCCAGATAAAACGTCAGCATGCCCCGGCGATACATGTCCAGCAGGCTGCCAAAAATCAGGGAGCCGCGCGGGCCGGAAGCGATCCGGGAGGAGGCGGGCATGGTGGTTGGTGACGCCTGGATGAGTGTGGGGGTCATACGACCTGTGCCCCTGGTGAACGGACGCTCGTCCGGAAGCTCAACGCGCCGGAAGGCTTGCCGGGAACTGGCGTCCCGCCAACGACCCGGCTCCTAGTGCAGAATCCAGGGACCTCTTTTCTGTAGGACGGCTCTCCAGAGCCGTCCGGGCTGCCAGGACGGCTCTGGAGAGCCGTCCTACAACGAAAAACAGCTCGCTGGATCTTGCACTAGGAGGTAATACGCCCGCAGGCAGCAGAACCTGAATCCAAAACCCGGGGCTTGGTTGAGGCAAGCATTCAGGTTGTGCACGGATGGGGAGTCTCTATTCAACCGGCCGACAAACCGCCAAGGGGCCACCCAGGACGAAGAGGTGCGCTTTGCCCTGCCCCGCGAACCGCGTTAAGAACGCCGAAAGGAACGGGACCAGCAGCCTGTTCTCGGCCTCGGTCTCACGGCCTGGGCTGGATCGCCTTCCCCTGGAGCAGCGCTTCCGCCTCGCGCTGGAGCAGCTCGACTTGCAGGTGGTCCCAAAAACGCTGGCCCACCCCCCAAAAATGTTGCACTGCCTCCTGGGACCGGTGCGCCCGCACTCTCTCGAGCCATTGCCGGGCCTCGGTCACCTGGCCCAACCGGTGGTGGACCATCGCCAGGAAGGCCCAGCCCAGCACTCCCCCAGCGTCCGGCGTGTCGGTACTCCCCTCGTTCAAACGCTGTAGGGCTTCCGGATAGCGGCCGGCTCGATAAAGGAGGGCCCCCAGCGTGGTTTCATACGCGCGGCGCGTTGCCGGCGAGGCTCGGCTCACGGCCAAGTCGGCCAAGGCCAGTGGCTGCTGGTAGTCAGGAATGGCCTCCGCCCCCAGGGCGCAGAACCAAGCAAGCCGGTCCGCGGTCTCAAGGTTTTCGGTGTTGCCGAACCGCTCCAGTATCCGTTGACAAACCTTGCGGTAGCCGGCCTGGTCGTCGGCTTTCAGAGCTACCAGGGCATGCTCCTGCCAGACGGGCAAAGAAATCGGCCCCCGCTCGCTCAGCCGCGTAAACAGAGCGGCCGCGTTGGTCCACTTGCCCTGTCGGGCATAGACCTCCGCGAAGCGGGCCAAGAACTCGCCCTCGCCTCCCTGGGCAACCGCCTGGGCCAGATCGCTGTCGTGTTCCCCTGCTTGGCCCAGCTGGCCATACACGCTGGCCCGGCTGGCGTACAGCTGCCAATCGTTTGGCGCAGCCTCCAGTGCCCGGTTGAGATACCACAGCGCTGTCGGCCACTGTTGGGCTGCTTCGCAGTCGGCGATCCGGTGGCGATACCAGTCCAGCACCTGGCCGCGCGAACTGAGCTGCTCCGCGCGCGCATAAGCGCTAGCCGCCTGCTCGAATTGACCGGCCGTCGTGCAGGCCCGCGCCCGGCGGGCGTACAGCAGCCACCTCTCTTCCCCAATCCCTCTCCCCCAAGGGGCGCGGGCACGAGAAGACTCTCCTCGCCCCTCAGGAGAGAGGGGTTGGGGTGAGGAGGCGACCAGCAGGCGATCCAGATGCCACAACGCCGTGTACGGGGCCCGATCCTGTTCGGCGTCGCGCGCGCGGGCATCGTGGTACGCCAGTTCATCCACTGAGGAGGTGTACGCGCCCTCGGCCGTGCCTTCCCGCGCCACCAGCTGCCGGCGGCGCTCCTCCCAGATCTTGGGGTCGAGCGGAGAGACGGCCGGTCCGCTGTCCATCTGCATCCCGGTCCGGACCTGAAGCCGTAGCTCGATCGGTTCCAGCTCGCCCTCCAGAGGGCGCGGCACCGGCCAGCCGCGCGCGGTACCGTCCTCGGCCGTGGTCAGGAAAAAGCCTCCGTCGGGAGTGAAAGTCACTTCGGCGATCGGAGACCGCTGCACCAGAGGTGGACCAAGCGGCTTCGAGGTGGCCACGTCCCAGAGCCGGGCACTGCCGTCTCCGCAGCCTACACCCAGTATTTGGCCATCCGCAGTGAAGGCGAGTGCCTGAACGTCGCTGCCATGCAGGAGAGCTGTTCCGGGCCGTGCTTGGCTGGTCTGGGTATCCCACAAGCGGACCCGGCGATCGAAGCCTCCGGTCGCCAACAGCTTGCCGTCGCCGCTCAAGGCGGCAGCTTGGAGACCCCGGTGCGCCAGGGAGTCGCTGAGAGGCTCACCCGTGACGGTATTCCAGAGCCGGACGGTGCGATCGTTCGACCGCGTCAGGAGCATCTTGCCGTCCGGACTAAACCGAACCGCGACAACCCAGTTCTTATGCGGCAGGGCGCGGCCAAGGGGCTGGCCCGTGTCCACGTCCCACAGGCGTGCCTCATTGACGGGATCAACGGTTCCCGCGGCCAGGGTCCGGCCATCGGGGCTGAAGGCCAGGCTGAAGACGATGCCCGGGTGGACGAGGGGTTTGCCGATCAACTGCCCCGTCGTCCCATCCCAGAGCCGCACGAGCCCGTCATAATCTCCCGTGGCCAGCACCTGGCCCTGCGGATGAAAGGCCAGCGCCGAGAACTGATGGGCGTTCGTGATCGGCGGCGCCAGCGGTAGGCCCGTGGCCGCGTCCCAGAGCCGGACCGTGCTGGCGGTGCTGTCAAGGCCGTGGCTCGCGGTAGCCACCCTTTTCCCGTCCGGGCTGAAAGCCACCGCGCGCACGTTGCACGGATGCCGGAGCGGGGCTCCGATTGGCCGGCCCGTCGCGGTCTCGATCAGCCGGGCAACGTTGCCGCCATTGGTTGTCAGAACGGTTTTTCGGTCGGCGCTATAGGCCGTCGGCTGCGTGAGAAGATAGGGTGGCAAGCGCAGCTCGGCTCGGGGGCCTGGGTCCGGTCGCTTCGCCTGACCCGCGTTCAGGTTGGCGTGGCGCGACCAGGCCCTGGCCAGCTCCCACAGGCGAATGGTGTGGTCGGACCCGGCGGTCAGGAACCACTTGCCGTCGGGACTGACGGCGATGCACTTCACGTCTTCCTGGTGCCACAGGGGGGTACCGAGTCGCTGCCCTGTCTCTCGATCCCACAGCAAGGCACTGGCGGAGCGCATACTGTTCCCCGTCACGAGGACGGCTCCGTCCGGAGTGAGCACGGCGTGGGTCACGCCTTCCGGGTGTCGCAAGGGAGGGCCCTTCACCCCGCCCGTGGCCCGGTCCCACTGCTGGACCGTTCGGTCCTCACTTCCGGACAGAAGCGTTTGCCCATCGGGGCTGAAAGTGACCGCCCGCACGGCGCCTTGATGAGTGCCGGGAGGGCCCAGCCTCTGGGCGGTGCGGAGGTCCCACAGCTGGAGAGAGCCGCCGCGCTCATCCAATCCCGCTTCCCGCGGGTCGGGCCCCGTACCGGTGAGGAGACTCTGGCCGTCGGGGCTGAACGCCACGCTGAGCACCGGTTGCTCATGGGCGAACGAACCCGGAAGCAGTTGACCTGTGCGCGCGTCCCACAGGCGCGCCGCACCGTCGATGCATCCGGTCACCAAGCTCTTGCCGTCCGGACTGAAGGCCACGCTGGTGACCCAGCCCGCGTGCGGTAACGGTTCGCCGATGGGAACCCTCGTGGCCACCTGCCAGCGCTGGGCCGCGCCCTCCACGTGCCCGGTGAGAAGGGTTTTGCCGTCCGGACTGAAGGCCAGTGCGGCAATGAAGGCCTTGTGACGCACAGGCGGGCCCAAAGGCTCACAGGAACGTGCATCCCAAAACTGAAGG
>JBGQLF010000101.1:0-12963 GCA_041499985.1 Gemmataceae bacterium | reverse complement strand
CCGGCACCGGCGTCGCCATCGTCCCCGGGGCGTCTTCCGGCGCCCGGCCGGTGACCCACATGGACAGGTAATCTGTGGCGCTGTCATTCCCGGAGCGCAAGAAGGTCATGCCGATGGCGCCCGCCGGACTGATGTCGATCGCTGGGTAGGTGAGGTACGTGTTGTTGCCGGCGCTGACCTGGCCCTGGTCGAGCAGCACGGGCGTGCCGCTCTTCACGTCGATGCTGTACCACTGGGCGACGTCCTGGGTGGAGCTGACGGCGACGGTGTGGACCGCCACCAGCGTATTGTTCGCCTCGGCTGCCTTCAGGACGCGGGCATCGATGGTGTTGGAGAGGACCGTGCCGTCGGGGTTGAGCGGGGGCACGGGATCCTGATACTTCTTCGAGAGGGGCAGGTTCGTGGGGTTGCTGAACTTGGCGGAAGTGGAAAGGACGCCTGTCATCTTGAGGACGTCGATGGACTTGTCATCGCCATCATCGGTCACCAGCCACATCGGATCGTTGGCCACCGAGTCGTGCATCACCGTGGGCCGGAGGTTGCGGGAACCGGCAAGGTCGTTTTGGTAAGTACGGAGCTGCGCCTGCGGAACCCCCTTAACCAGGTCGCTGAGGTTGACGGAATCCACCTGAACGTGGTTGCTGGCGCCGAGCAGGTTGAGGGTGAACACGAACGCGTCATGATTGTAGCCGAAATTCCCGGGGTAGTTGGCGTCGAAACCGCCCTCCGTTGTCTGGATCTGGTAGAAGTTCCAGTCCATGCGGGTCAGCGTGGCCGGGGTGCTGGTCGTGGAGACGGCAAAGTCGAACCTGCTGGCATGGGTGGTCAAATCGACGTCCTGGTCGCCGACGAGGAAGCGCCCCACGCTCGCCGCGTCGTCATACACGACGACAGGGTGCGTCAGTCCCGACCCGCTGTCGGCCCTGGGCAGGTTCCCCGGTGTGAACCAGAAATCACTGAAGGGCCGGGTGAGGACCGGGGCTCCTGTGCTCTTGGGGCTGTAGAGGGCCAACGTTTGATTGACGGACTCCACGTAGCTGGTGGGGCCGGCGGCGCCGGAACTGTCGGGAGTCACGTAGCCCCCGCTACTGTTGAAGTCGAGCCCGGGGTAATTACCTGCCACGGTGATGGCCGGCGGCAAGCGCTCCTCAAGGCATTCTAATCGCGGGCGGGAAGGTCTGTGTTGTGCGGACCGATACGTGCGGTGTTGCAGCACCCGGTGCGTTTTCATGGCAAGGGTCTTCGAGGGTGCCGGTTCGGCGGAGCCCAGCGAATGCAGTGGCAAACATTGCCATCTGGGACCCCGGAAGCCGGACGTAGTAGGGCACCCGGACAAGAAGGGTAACTGATGGTTCCGAACATATCCAGGATCTTTTGCCTCGTTCTCAAACTTCTGTTTGGGAACGTTCCTCGGTGAAACTCCGTCTGTTCTCGCTGCCTGCCTGTAGAACCGCCGTGTCGCCTGCGGTATACTTGATTCCATCCGTTTGCGAAACAGTCCTCGACCGCTGTTTCGGGGACGAGACTTTCCTTGGAATGGAGCGCTGCCTCGATGGTCCAGCCGACCTATCCCGAAACCGCGACGAAGAATTGGCTTCTGTCGTGTCAACTGCTCAAAGAGTTGGAAACCCCAGCCACGGTAGCTGCGGCTTTGGCGACCACCTGTCAGCATTTGGGTTCCCAACGGCGCAAGACACCGGGCGCCTCGAGGAAGAACTCAAGCTCCAGTACTACTATGGCGGTAGGGACGTCGTTTGTCTCGACACGCCGGAGGGCCGGGTAGTAGTGGCTGTCGGCACACCGGTGATCGAAGACGTGTCCCAGATACTCCAGAGCCTCGATCCGGACGAGCGCCGACGAATTGCCATTCTCTCCCCGGAACCGGGGGAGGAAAGAGTGGTTTCGGCCCCGGACATGTCGAACGAGCAAGCTTAAGATTCTCCCTGTCGGGAGGCGTTTCCTATGGAAGCTAGCTTGGTAAACTTGAGCTACGAGATTGAACTCCAACCCGGCGAGAAGCTGAGCTTGCCGCAATCCCTCTTGGACAGCGTGGGTGCGGGACGCTGGCTCATCACGGTCCAACCGCTTAGCCAACCCGCTGCGTCCTCTCCTTTGCGGCGACACGATGCTTTTTTGAGCAGCTACGCGCCCGAGGATGAAGGGTTGTATGATAACGATCCACCCCGGTGAATTCTGGGTCGCCGACATCCTCTTTACGGACCGCAGCGCTTCCAAGAAACGCCCTGTTTTGGTGCTGTGGCTAGACGGTGCGGATGTCGTTGCGGCGGCTGTGACTTCTGCCCTGCCGCGCACCCCGATGGATGTACCTCTGGTCGATTGGCGGGCCAGCGGCTTACGCATAGCCTCGACCGTGCGCCTGGCTCGACTCGATTGCCTGGAACAATCATTGTCCTTTCCCGCTTGGGTGCTGTTTCCCCGGCGGATGCCCAGCGTCTCCGCACCGCCTGGGACCTGTACGTCAAACCGCAATTCTGACGCCGCTGGCCATACCTTCATGGCCCGGGACGAAACTGTCGAACCGCTTCGCGGTAATGAAATGCAGCCCGCCGTTGCACAGGAGGTCCTTTGAGCCTGTACGAGCACCCTGCTCCCCGTGAAGTGTCTGCTCCGACGCCCCCTTTACGCCATGTACTTCCGCCGCCATACCGGCCAGCCGGCCAAGCCCAAGCCACCCAGGCCGCACAGGAGCCAGCTCGACGGCTCCGGAACACCGCTTGGCGCGCCGAATCGGTCAGACTACTCGATCGGGATGGGCAGCGAAGTAGGCTGCGATCTGTTTTTCGATCTTCCGGATCATCATCTTGACGCCTTCGATCTCGTCGGCGCGCGTCTCGGCGTCTCCGGTGGTGTCCGCCGCAATACGGTCGCACAACTGGTACATCCTGGCAATGCTCTCGTAGGCATGACGCAAATCCAGCTCGCTGTCCAGGGTCATCCCGGCTCCCCCTTTACTTCTCCGCGCAGGCTGATCTCGACAATTCCGCACGACACACGCTTGCGTTGGCAAAGGAAATCCAACCGTTCGACATAGAGATCCAAGGGATAATCACAAATCACGAGATAGCCCGTATCGACCCCATAAAACTGCCTGGCTTCGAAAGGGACGAGAAAGCGCCGGTGCGCCTCGGCGACGTCCCTGCGGTGGTGATCCACGGACACGACCAGCGAATAGTCCAAATCATTCGGCTCGACCTTTGCGGATACAAAACTGCCCCATACTAACACGCGCTTAATCGTCCCATACGAAAGAGCCGCCTCCACGACTGTTGCCAGTTGGTCAGCCTTTCGCTGTCGAGGTTCGGATCCACTGCCGAAGCGAACTTGCACCTCCTTCAGCGTAGCAGCGTGGATGCCGGGGGGCAGCATGCCGTCGGCTCTGAAGTCGGGCAATGCCATCGCGGTCCTCCTGGTGGTGCATTGTAACAAGCACCGCGTACATCCGACAACCTGGGGTGTGCCCCGTCCCCGTTCCCCCCTTACGCATGGCGCTTGGCCTCCAACTCCTGCCAGCGGGCGTAGAGGCACTCGACCGCTCGCTGAGCATCCTCGAGAGCCCGGCAGGCGTTGGCCAGAGCGACGTGGTCGAGCGTCGCAGCCCGCTCCACCTCGGCCTGGCGGTCTGCGACCGCTTCCTCGGCCGCGAGGATGGCGGCTTCCATCTGCTCCCACTCTTGCTGCTCACGGTAGCTGAATTTGCGCGGTTTCGGCGCCGTTGGGCCCGGGCGCGAGGCTGGTGCCCCCTGATCACTGTCGGATTTCGGAATGGAGATTTCGGATTTTTCAGACGTGGTGGTGCGCTCGTAGGCCGCCAGCCATTGGCCGATGCTGCCGTAGAGCGCCGCGCCGCCACGGCCATCGAGTCCGATCACCGCCGTACACAGCCGATCCATCAGGTCGCGGTCGTGGCTGACCAGCACCAGCGCCCCGGGGAAGTCCGCCAAGCTGTCTTCCAGCACCTCCAGTGCCGGAATGTCGAGGTCGTTGGTCGGCTCGTCGAGGAGGAGCAGGTCGGCGGGCTCCAGCATGAGCTGAGCGATGCGGACGCGGGCCTGCTCGCCGCCGGAGAGGTCACCGACCAGCACGTCCAGTTGCTCCGGCCGAAAGAGGAACTGCTTCGCCCAGGCCGCGATGTGCAGCGAGCGATCGCGGTATCGTACCGTGTCGCCGTTGGGGCAGAGCGCCCGCCGGAGCGGCGCTGACCGCTCGAGCGCTGCTCGCCCCTGCTCGAACAGCACTGTCCGCAGACCGTCCGCCCGCGTGACTGTGCCGGCGTCGGGAGTGTCTTCGCCCGCGAGCACGCGCAACAGGGTGCTCTTGCCGCTGCCGTTGGGGCCGAGCAGACCGAGCTTTGTACCGGGCGCAAGCAGCAGATCGAGACCGGCGAATAGCGGTCGGCCACCGGCGGACTTCGCGACGCCCACGGCGGTGAGCAGCTTGCGCGTCTGCCGGCCGGTGGCGACGAAGTCGATGCCCGCCGCGCCGGCCGCGGCATTGCGATACTTCAGCTCTTCCAACTCCTCGCGGCGCCGATCGGCCTCGTCGATGCGGAAGCCGGCCTTGCGCGTTCGGGCTGCTGCCTTGCGGCCCAGCCACTCGGTTTCGCGGCGGACCTGGTTGGCGACCGACTGCTGCTGCCGGGCCTGGGCGTCGAGGAATTCCTCGCGCCGCTGGGCGAACTCGTCGTAGGAACCGGCGGCGCGGAAGAAGCCGCCAGGGTAGACCCGGCTGACCTCGATCACCTCGTCGGCGACCGCGCGCAGGAAAGCCCGGTCGTGCGTGGCGACCAGGTAGCCGAAGGGGGCGGCCCGCAACAGCCGCTCCAGCCAGACGATGCCGGGCAGGTCGAGGTGGTTGGTCGGCTCGTCCAGCAGCAGCAGGTCGGGTCGGCGGGCCAGTTCGCGGGCCAGGGCCAGCCGCTTGCGCCAACCCCCGGAGAGCACCTCGGCCGGCTGGTCCGGCGAAAGGAGGCCGACCTGCGTCAGGGCGATAGTGGCCAAGGCCGCGCGCTCGTGGTCCTCGATCGGCTCCTCGGCGAGGGCGGCGAGCAGCACTTCGTGGGCCGTCTGGCCGGGGGCGAACACGTCTTCCTGGGCGAGGTAGCCGAGGCGGGCGCTGCGGCGCAGCGCGCGGGTGCCGGCGTCGGGCTCCTCATGGCCGACCAGCAGCTTTAGAAGCGTCGATTTCCCGGAACCGTTCGGGCCGATCAGGCCGAGACGCTCGCCGGCGCGGAGGTCGAGGGACAGGTCGGTGAACAAGGGGCGGGGGCCGAACCCCTTGGTCAGGCCCTGGACGCTCAACAACACGCTCATGCTCGGCTCCGCTGGTGGGGCGGCTCGTCACTCGGGGGAGCCTCCGCTGCACTCCCTCTCCTATTACTCCTGAAACGGGGCCGTTGAGGCAAGGGCAATCGGGCGTTGGTTTAGCGCAGCCGGGTGCGGTCACCGTCTTCCCAGAGTAGAAAGGCGGCTTCGCGCAGGACGCGGAGGTTGCCTTCCCGGCAGGCCATTTTCGCGGGGTTGTCGAAGGCGTCGTGCTGGCGGTCGGAGAGATCGGTCATGGTCGGCCTGCGGCAGTCAGCGCCCGGTCAACTTGTCCAGCTCTTCGAAGATCTGATGCAGAGTCATCGCGTCGAGAAGTCCCAAACGATGCAGGAAGTAGCGCTTGCCGAGGGCGCGCATCTGAAACACGAGGGCGACAGAGCGAACCGTCAAGCCATTCTGCCCGTCGGGTTGAACGAGCACAGTCCCGGGGAAGCGCGTTGCGCTTTGCGAGCCTGTGAAGGGTACGATCAAGACGGTAGGCAACGTTGTCATGAAGGCGTCGTCTTGCACGATGACAGCTGGCCGCTCTCCGGCCTGTGCGTGGCCGGGCGTGAAGGGAATGTCCACCTGCCAGACTTCATCTCTTCGCATCGTCCTCCCCTTCGCGCGCCAGCCGCTCGACCAGTTCCAGGGCTTCCGCGCTGGCCCGATCCCAGGCGTCGAATTCCTCCTGTAACTCCGGGGGGACGTCGATCGGTCCGCTGACGACGCGGACCTCCACGAATGCTCCCTCGGGCAGTGGCGCGTTTGGCACGACGACGCCGTTCTTGACGAAGCCCGCGACGGTGACCGACATGGCATGGCCCTCCGGAGACACCAGCGAGGATTGTAACAGACCGTGTCTGTCCGGCCAACCGCATGGTGGCTGCGTGGGGAGTGCCAGAAGCTCGTCGGCGACCCGGCGCGCAGCGTCCAGGACCGCATTGGCGACCTGATCGGCACGATCCGCGAGGCGATGAGGCCAAACCGCATGGTGCTCCTGTGGTGGCAGCGGGCGGAGGGCACACGGTGCGAAGAGTTTTTCTCGAAGCATCTGGCGCCCCACGTTCTCAGCGGACGGCGGCGACCCGGGATTGGTGCGGAGCGGTGGGGGCAGGCGCGGCGGGAGCGGATGGGGCGGCGAGAAGTGTGAGGGCGGAGGACGTCAAGCAGCGGCGAGGGAATGGTGGCGCTCAGAAAGTCCGGTTGCTGTGTGGGCCCTGTCAGCGGTGCTCACACAACAACCGAACTACCGGACGGGCAGAAGCGGCGAGCTGTCACGCGGCCCGATACTTGGCCTCATGGCATTTCCGCATCACCCGACGATTCGCAGGGCGACGTAGGGGACGAGGTTGAACAGCAAGATAGCGAGCTTGTACAATAACAGCCCGCCATACTGAATGGCGTCGAACTGTTCGGCGGACAGCCGGAACCAGCTGGCGTACCAGCGGAGGAAGCGCGGCGCCAGCAGGACCAGCCACGCCCACACCACCAGCATCGCGTAATTGATGATTCCGCACCACAGCAGTGCGTCCCGCAGTGTCTCCACGGTCATTGGTGATTCCCCTTGATTGATGGCCCTTCGGTCGGCCTTCCTGCGTGAAAGGCTCGGCACTCCACCACTCTAATCGCCGTCGGCAGGCGGAGGGCACAGGGGGCGCAACTTTTTGAGAGAATTGGAGAGAGCGGCTTCGTTTTCCGGAGCCCGCGCCAGCGTCAAGGCAGTTTCATCCTCGACCAGACGCACAGGACAATCCAGGCGGCGTGCAGTAGCAGCCGGAGCAGCCAGTACCAGCCGCGCCATGCGGCCACCTGGGCCACGACCAGCGCGGCGAGGGCGAGTGCCATGGGCCAGTACGAGCGCAGGTACGTCCCCAGCCAGTCCCCGGTCATCAGGGTCCGCAGCATGAAGGGCGTCAGAATGAGGATGCCGCCGAAAATCAGGGTCAGCGCCAGGGGGATGATGCGCTCGGCGTACGGAACCAAGACGGGCCAGGGCCGTTGGTAGCGCCGCCACAGGCTGCCCGCCGCCAGCGCCTCCACGGCGGGAACAAGGACCAGGATGATAAAGTACATGGGCATGGCCCACAGCAGCCCGATTTGCACGCCGATCACCGCGTCGCAGACCATTTTGTCGTAAAGGATTTTCCGTTGCTCATCCCGGGACAGCCCTTTGAGGTCCGGGTAGCGCTGCTCCTGCCAGTCCGGCTCGTAGACGTCGCGGCGAATCTCCCCGATCCCTGGGAGGACCCAGGGGTCGTCGTAGAAGGGTCCCTGTTGGCGCTGCAATAGGTCGTCCTGGAAGGCAAGCCGGTTTTCGCGGCTGTGCAGCGTGTTTTTCACCTGGGTCCCGGCGAAAGCCCACACGCCGCCGCACAGGGCGGAGACAGAAGCCGCCACCAGCCCGACGGCCACGCCACACGACAGGTCGGCGCCGGCGTCGCGGGGCCGAACCAGGAGCACGACCGCCAGGCCGGCCGTGGTTATGGCCAGCAGGGTCGCCAGACCCACGGCCCATAGCCCCGGCCCTTCCAGCCGGGGCAGCGCCGCCAGCCAGGGGCGCGGGGTTGCGGGCAGGCGGCCGTAGCTGGCGCTGATGACCTCGGGCCACTGCTCCTGGAAGACTCGGAGGTAGCCGAAGTAACCGAGGAGCACACCGAGCACCAGCCCCACGACCAGCACCCACAGGGCCGCCCGCAGGTTCTGCCGCAGCCAGAAGCGCACCAACTGCCAGGCCGACGGCGGCCGCGCCCGCGTCGGCTCGCCGCGCTGCCAGCGCTCCAGGTCGTCGGCCAGCTCCGCCGCCGAGGCGTAGCGCTGGTGCGCGTCCTTCTGAAGGCACTTCAGGCACACCGCCTCCAGGCTCCCGTCCACCTGGGGGTTCAGGTTCCGCGGCGCCTCCGGTTCTTTCTCCATCACCTGCAACAGCGTGTCGAGCGGCGTTTCGGCCTGGAACGGCGGCCGGCCGGTGAGCATCTCATACAGGACCGCGCCCAGGCTGTAGACGTCGGCCAGCGTGGTGACTTCTCCCTTCTTGCCCGACGCCTGCTCCGGCGGCATGTAGGCCGGCGTGCCCATGATGACCCCGGTCCGCGTCAGCTTGCTGTCGCCCTCCAGCCGCCGGGCCAGTCCGAAGTCGGTGACGTGCGGCTGCCCCTGGCGGTCCAGTAGGATGTTGCCGGGCTTGAGGTCGCGGTGGATGATGCCGCGCTGGTGGGCGTAGTGAACCGCCCGCGCCACCAGGGCGAGCAGCCGTGCCGCCTCCTCGGGGATCCCGCGGAAGCCCGACAGGGTGCTGCCCTCGACCAGCTTCATGCTGAAATACGGCTGTCCCTGGTGCTCGCCGACCTCGTAGATGGGCACGATGTTGGGATGGTCCAGGTGGGCGGCCGCCTCGGCTTCGGTGCGGAAGCGCCTCGCCTCCTCGGCGGAGGCCATCTGCCCGGCCAGCAACATCTTGAGGGCCACGGTGCGGTTGAGGCTGGTCTGACGCGCCTTGAAGACGACGCCCATGCCGCCGCGGGCGATCTCCTCCAAGATCTCGTAACCAGGCAGCTGTGGCAGCCGCACGCCGACGTCGGCTGCCGGCCCGTGCGGGGCCAGGGTGGGTGCTTCCGACGACAGCACCAGGTGGCCTTGCAACTCGAATTGCAGCGCCAGGGTGTCCGCGTGCTGCGGGAAGCGGGCGCGGTACTCGTCGAGCCCCGGGGCCGCGCCCGCCTCGAAACGCAGCAGGACCTCGCCCCAGACGAGCACCAGTGCGTCTTCGGGGGAGGCGGCCAGGGTCGGGAAGGCGACCAGGTAGGTCTCGGCCGGCAGCCCGTGGCCCGACCGCCAGCGCCGCGCCTGGTCTTCGCGCAGCACCTCGACCAGGCGGGGCAGCGGCAGTCCGCGGCAGGCGGCGACCAGGTCGGCCAGTTCCGCAGGAAGGGGCGGAGACGACTCAGGCATCGGCAGCCTCCTCGTCCTCGTCATCCTCCAGGCCCAGCTGGGGGGCGAGGCGATCGATGGCTCGCTTGAGCTGCATGCGGCGCCCCGTGGCCGTTCCCCCCAGGGCGGCGGCGATCTCGGCCCAGCCCTCGCCGGCGCCGCGGCGGTCGGCCAACTCGCGTTCCTCGGGCGTCAACCGGGCGCGCAGTACCGCCAGCAGGTCGCGGGCGGCTGCCACCCGGTCGGGCGTGGGGCCGGCGTCCGCCGCTCGTTCCGCCGCGCCGTCTTGCCCGGTGACCAGGTGGGCGTCGCGCCGCTGCCGCCGGTGGAAGCGTGCGTACCCGGCCAGCTTGTTCTGGGCCATGCGCACCAGCAGGGCGACCAGCTGGGGCGGGTCGCTGAGGTCGTACTGGCCGGCGACGGCGCGGACAAAGAAGCTGGCCAGCACCGACTGGCAGACGTCCGCGGAGTCGAACTGGCGCTTGAGGGCCGGGTCGGTCAGGCGGGTGCGCACGGCCAGGCGGATGGCCGGCTCATAGCGGCGCACCAACTCCTGGGCGGCCTGGGCATCGCCGGACCGTATGCGTCGCAGGAACTCGGCGAAGTCGGGGGGTGCGGACATGGGCTTGCCCTCCGCAGGGAGCCGCACGTTCAGCGGCTTTTCCCATAATAGCGTAGCAACTGGGGCGCCAGACGAAAACAGAGAAATCGGCGGATGCGGTGGGTAGGGCCCCGGCGGCGTCGCCGACTTGTGCCCGGGATCGCGGTGTCCAACGGTCTGTCTCTCGCTCGGGAGGGATGATGGAACAGGTAGAACATGTTCCCGGCAACTGTACTCCATACTTTCTGATGTCTTTAATTCTATCCGTTCCTATCGCAAGAGTTACAATTGGTAGGAACATGTTCCACCTGTTCCATGTTCCGTCACTTATTGGAGAGGGGGACAGCCACCGTTGGACCGGCGGTCCCAGGAGTGTCACCATCCCGGGTGTAACAGGAGGGCTGCAAGACGGACCCGGGTCGCCTCTACAGTTCCCTCCGCAAGGAGGAGCCGTTGCAACGCTCGGCGACCGACCCGAGCGTAGCCATCCGCGATCTCGAACAAAATGCCCCAGTGGAGCAATAAGACGGCATTCTCCTTCAGCAACTCCCGGTCGAGTACCTTGGCCCGTTCGTGATGGGGATCGTCTTTGTTTTCCAGGGCCAAGACGAAACTCGTATCGAGCAAGACAGTACGGCGAGGCACGATCAGAACCTCCGGCCGGTGAATCCTTCCACATCCTCCGAGTTCAATTGCTGGCCCCAGTTCTCGGCATTCGCTTCCGCCCAGTCCGCCAGACTCGTTCGCGGCGGTTGCTTGTTTTCCGGTGCGGGGGAATCGACGGTCACCACCAGTTCGGCCTGGCCGGTCGGCACTTCGGGCGGCAGGGTCAGGACGACGCGACGGTCGTCTTTGACCTCGGCCGTGATACGAAAGGTGATCATGATGAGTCCCTTTTTCGGTTCATTGTAACCGTCCGGCTGAAGCGCCGGTAGGCAGGTTCGCGCAGACCGCGGAGATTCAGCGGACCGGAAGTCTCAACTGAGCTTGTGACACAGCCAGCCCTCTCGTTACAGTGTCGACGAACGTACACGAGCCGCCAAGAACCCAGCAAGCTCCCGAGGAAGGTGAGGGCAATGATCCGGTTCAAGCGCATCGTCCCCGTCTTGCGGGTAGCGGACATGCAGGAGGCCATTGACTACTACACGCGCACCTTCGGCTTTCGTCTCTGCTGGCGCTCGCCGCAGGATGGCGGAGGCGAGAACTGCCTGCTGGAGTTGGGAGCCATCAACCTGATGTTCTCGACCGGCGCGCATCTCGGCGATAAGCCTCACTTCTCCGGCACGCTGTACCTCGACATGGATGGCGTGGAAGCGTTTTACGAACAGGTGAAGGACAAGGTGTCGCTGGTCTGGCCCCTGGAGGTTATGGAGTACGGACAAAAGGAATTCGGCGTCCAGGATTGCAACGGCTACACCCTCGCCTTTGCCGAGGCCGTGGATCCATAGCCCGCCTGGAAAGAAGCTTCGAATGAGTCAACAGGTCCATGCCGCCGCAGCTTCGGATCGTTCGGCGGCGCTCTTACCTTGTAACGGAGGAAACCTGGACATGGCAGTGAAACCGATTCCCCCCGGATACCACACCGTGACGCCGTACTTGATCGTCAAGAACGCGGCCAGCGCCATCGAGTTCTACAAGAAGGCGTTTGGCGCCACCGAATTGATGCGCTTTGCCGGCCCCGATGGGAAAATCGGGCATGCCGAGATCAAGATCGGCAATTCGCCGATCATGCTGGCCGACGAGCATCCGGAAATGGACGCCCGCAGTCCGCAGTCGCTCGGTGGCTCGCCGGTGGGGATTCTTCTGTATGTGGAGGATGTGGACGCACTGGCCAACCGGGCGATCGCTGCCGGCGCTCAGGTGCTCAGGCCGGTGACAGATCAGTTCTACGGCGACCGATCCGGCACCTTCAGCGATCCGTTCGGACACAAGTGGACCATCGCGACCCACAAGGAGGACGTCTCGCACGAGGAAATGCAGAAACGCTTGGCAGCTTTCCAGAAGCAGCAGGCCGGCGCTTGAGCGGAAGAAGGCAGGGCGATGATTACGGGCATCGATCATGTTCAGATCACCATCCCGCCCGATCGGGAGGCAGATGCGCGTGCCTTCTACTGCGCCTTGCTCGGCCTGCCCGAGGTTGCAAAACCCGAGAACCTCAAAGGGCGAGGCGGTTTCTGGCTCCAGGTCGGAGACCACCACGTCCATGTCGGTGTGGAAAAGGGAGTGAATCGGCTGGCCACCAAGGCCCATATTGCCTACGCTGTTTCGGACCTGAAAAGATGGCGTGTGCTCCTGGCCGGGCACGGAGTTGCGATTCACGACGGCGTGCCGATTCCCGGCTATGAGCGGTTTGAGTTCAGAGACCCATTCGGCAATCGGGTGGAGTTCATGCAACCGTGCCCATGAGGCCGTGCCGAACCAGTTTTTCGCAGGCTCGGCAACGGAGTGGTGTCAGGCAGTAGAAGCGGTTGAGGGACAAGTCGTGATGCGGAACACGCGCGGGTTGATCGCGGTCGTGGGCGCACTGCTCTTGGTGTTCGGCCTGGCCTGTCTGAACTACACCAAGGCCGACGGCCTCGAACACCATCAGGAAGCGGCACGCCGGTATGGTTTGCCGCCCCCCAGTCCGCCGATTCTGTACGGCGGCGTGGCCGCGGTTGTTGTCGGGGCGGGGTTGGTCGGTTATGCCTTCGGCGTGGGTAAGCGAGGCGGTGCCTGAACGAATGTCGCGCCAGGATCTCTCCCTGAGCGAAGCCCGTCGCCTCGCGCTGACCGCGCAGGGTTTTGACCGCCCGCGGCCCAACGGCCGAGTCGACGCGAACCACCTTCGTCGCACGATCCAGCAGCTTGGCCTGCTTCAGATCGACTTTGTCAACGTCCTCGTGCCGGCGCACTACCAGGTGCCCTTCTCCCGGCTCGGTCCCTACGAGAGGACACACCTCGACGACCTCGTCTACCGGCGGCGTGCGTTCACCGAGCAGTGGGCCCATGAGGCATCGATCCTGCCGGTGGAGAGCTGGCCGCTGCTGCGCTACCGCATGGAGGCGCATCGAGTGCGCCCTTACGGCTTCGAGTCACTTCTAGAGCAGCAACCGGACTACGTTGCTTGGG
>JBGQLF010000100.1:0-12970 GCA_041499985.1 Gemmataceae bacterium | reverse complement strand
GTGTGAAGACGCGATCTGCCTCATCGGCTGTCCCGTGGGTTCCATCCACAAAGGCGATCACGGTGAGATCCTCATCGAAGACTGGTGCATCGGTTGCTCCCGGTGTGCCATGCAGTGTCCTTACGGATCGATCCAGATGCATTCGATCGGCCTTCTCCCGCGCCGTTCACATCACTGGCGGTACCGTCGCGATCCGGCCACACTGTGGATGTCGGGGGCCGCACCATTCTACTACGACCGGCAGTTCCAGGAACTCTGCCCCGGCTCCGGCGCGCTTCAGTTCCGTAGCACGTTCACCCTTTCTGCACAGGTGTCTGGGGAAAGCAAGTCCTATCGCCTGGAGGTCTTGACGCTCTCACCCAGTGTCCAGGTTGCGCTCAACGGTGAAGAAATCCTGAACGACCAGAGCTCCGTCCCTCGGAAGATCCTTGGGCAGCGCGAGGACCGCTACACTCTCGAATGCTTGCTGGGTCTCCGGTCGGAGTCAACGCCTTTAGGGCAGGATCCCGCGTTGGATCCTGGGCGGAAGTATGTCTTGCGGGAGGGCACTAACGAAATTCTGCTCCATCTGCTCCCGCCCGCCAAGGAGGGGGACGTGTTGCTCGACCTGGGTCTGTACGCCTACTCGAAGCCGGTGGTCGATCCGAGCCTGGTGGACAAGAACGAATACAATCAGGAGCTAGTCATGAACCGGGCAGTCGTCTGCGACCTGTGTGGCGGAGCGCCGGCTTGCGTCCAGGCCTGTCCGCATGACGCCGCCATCCGGCTCGAGGCCCGGACTTTCTTCTACGGGGGTTGAGTCGAGACAAAATGACAAGGTGACAAGGTGACAAGGTGGCAGGACGAAGGGGAGGCGATCACAAGGCGTGATGCGGGCTTGTCACCTTGTCATCTTCTTCAGAGGCCCAGTCGCGAGGCTTCAAGTAGTACTCATGCAACTCGGCCTCTGGGCTTCCGGGTTCGGGGTGATAATCGTACTGCCAGCGCACCACGGGCGGCAATGACATCAGGATCGATTCGATGCGCCCGCCTGTCTTGAGGCCGAAGAGCGTTCCCCGGTCGTAGAGCAGGTTGAACTCGACATAGCGGCCACGGCGGTACTCCTGGAACGCCCGCTCACGTTCCGTGTACACCTCGTCCTTGCGGCGCTGCACAATCGGCCCATACGCCTCCAGGAACTCATCGCCACAAGCGCGCACGAACGTAAACAAGGCCTCCCAGTCTCCTTCCAGGTAATCGAAAAAGATGCCGCCGACACCGCGCGCCTCGCCGCGATGGGGCAGGAAAAAGTACTCATCGCACCAGCGTTTGAGCCGCCGGTAATCGACCACCGCCGTGTGTCGTTCGCAGACGCGTTGCCACACGCGGTGGAAGTGAATCACGTCCTCCTTACGGGGATAGTAGGGCGTCAGATCAGCTCCGCCGCCAAACCACTGTTTGGTCCCCTTGCTCAAGAAGCGAAAGTTCGCATGGACGGTCGGCACATGCGGGTTGCGCGGGTGCAGTACGAGCGAGATGCCGGCGGCGGTGAAGTCGCGACCTTCGCCGGGGATCTGCTTGGCGAACTCCTCCGACATGGCGCCATGTACCTCCGAGAAGTTGACGCCGGCCTTTTCGAAGACGCTCCCCTCGGCCAGGATGCGCGTGCGGCCGCCGCCCCCGCCCTCGCGCTGCCAGGAATCCTCGCGAAAGCAACCACGGCCATCGAGACTCTCCAGACCCGCGCAGATGCCGTCTTGCAAGTCGCGGAAATAAGCCGAGGCTCGAGCCAGAGGGGTATCCGCGTGCAGCATGGCTGTTCCTTTCATTCGGTACTGCGTCTACTCGGCCGACAACCTGACCGTCGCCACTAGAACATTGCCAATTGCAGATTGCAATGTTCTAGTTGGCCTAGGAACCCATGTCCCCTCGGCGTATAATCCCGCCCCGGATGGTCGAAGGGTGTCTTGTCTTCTGTCCTCCTTCATCCTTCATCCTTCCTCCTTCATCCTTCCGAGGAGGGAACCTCGTGGCGGAGAACGTCAGTGATCTGGTCGTGGAAACGTACAAGCTGACCAAGATCTACCAGAATCGCCAAATCGCGCTCAACGATGTCACCTTGCGGATCGAGCCTGGCTGCGTGCTGGGATTACTTGGTCCCAATGGCGCCGGCAAGACCACCCTCTTGCGCCTGGTGCTCGGCCTGCATCGGCCGACCGCCGGCTGGGTGAAGGTGTTCGGCAAGATCATGACGCCCAACGCCGCCGACCTGCGCCGCCGCATCGGCTACATCCCGACCAATCCGCAATTCCCACGCGGCATGTCGCCGATCACGTATCTGGATTACATTGCGCGTCTCTTTGGTCTACCCGCCGATGTCCGCAAGCCGCGCCTGGCCTCGCTCATCCGGGCGGTCGATTTGCTGGCAGTTTCAGGTGACCCGATCGCCGCCTTTTCCAATGGGATGACGTCGCGGCTGGCGGTCGCAGCGAGCTTGATCAATGAGCCGGAACTGCTGATTTGGGACGAACCGACGCATGGCCTCGATCCGGAAGCCCGCCGGAGCATGCTCGAGCTGATTAAGACCCTGAGCCGGGAAAAGACCCTGATCGTCTCCAGCCATAATCTCAGCGATATCGACGAGGTCTGCAATCACGCCGCGGTGCTGAGCCGGGGCCAGCTCATTTACTGCGGCTCACTCCAGGATCTCAAGGGACGGATGCGCCGCAATCACTACGAGCTGGACCTGGAAGGCGAGCCGAAGGCAATCACCAAGGCGATGCAGGCGATCAAGGCCCTGGCCGATTTCACCTCGGTCAACGTGCGGCAGCGCCGATTGGAACTGCGTCTTAACGAAGATGCCACCAACACGTCCGCGCTCGCCAACGTGTTCATGACGCTGGCGGACAACAAGGTTTCCCTGGTGAGCATCCGCAGCGTTGGCCAACAGACGGAACAGGCGTTCCTGGATCTGGTGGAAAAGGAAGAATCGCGCGGCTTCGCTCGGGCCTATCAGGACGAAGAGGAACTCAGGAAAGCAGGATAACCATTGGAGATTGCAGATCGAAAGGCAAGTCTGCAATCTGCAATCTCAAATCTGCAATCCTAGGAAGGACCCCAGACATGGACGCCAAGGAGTTGGTCAAGACGACGCCGATCAAGCGCTGGCTGCCGTACTGGGCGGTGTTCCAGGCAGACTTGCGGCAGACGCTGCGGAGCTGGGTCTACCGCTTATGGGTACTGATCTCGGTCCTGGCGGCGGTCGGCTACCTGCTCTATCGCGTGGGCGTCTATCGCGAAGCTGGCATCATTCAGCCTGCCTCGACGCTCATCAGCGATTTGCTCCGCTGGACAGTTTTCGGCAGTGTCACGCTTATCATCGTGTTGACGGCGGGGAGCATCTCGTCGGAGCGGGGTACCATGGCCGACTCGATTCTCAGCCGGGGTATCAGCCGCTATCAGTATTTCTGTGGCAAGTGGCATGCCCGCCTGGTCGCGGTGCTGGGCACCTTTCTGCTGATGGGCCTGGTGGCGCTGACCGGCAGTTTCTGCTTCCTGCACGAAGACTTGACGCTGGGTGGCAGCGTGGTGGCCCTGCTCACGGTGGCAGCCTTACTCGCGGCGGTCATTTCGTGTGGCGTGACGGTCAGCGCCATTTTCAACAGCACGGTAGTCGGCATCGCCGTGCTCTGGATGTTGCTCTATGGCGCTGGCTTCGCCCTGTCGCTGTTGCCGGCGCACTATCCCTCGCCGGATCGGGCGCTCAATAGCTTGCCGTATGTCCTCCGGGGTTACTACGACCTGCAAGCGCTGGGCCGGCTCACCGGCTGGTCGGCGCTGGTCTCCTGCCTGACGGCCCTGGTGGGACTGGTGTATTTTGCGCGGCGCGATGTGTGAGGGGGCCAGGCTGCCGGCCCGAAGAAAACTCAAGGCCAGGGAAGTATCCGCGATCACGGAGCTTCCCTGGCCGTTTTGTAATTCGCCTCTCCCCGAACCGAACGCATTCTCTCTTCCGGTGCCAACTTCACGGGCGCGGGCCACTTCCGAACGGGCGATAGACGCGCTGCCCCTTCTCGCTATAGCCCGGGACAAAGCCATTGCCATCCGTCTGACCACTCACCGAGTCCCCGGCTTCTGGTCGCCGAGCCGTCAAGGCGCTGTACAACTCGGAAGTCGTCAACCCTGCTTTCCGGCCCCAGTTAATCAACGTGCGATGGTTCATGGTAAGCATGTCCTAGAAGTCCTCCTCTGAGTCCCGAGATGCCTCCGCTCGGCCGGCCTCCGCTGCTTCCTTCATCTCGTCGATCCTTTTCCAGTGCAGAATCCATGCCAATGCCGCGCAGTTTTCACAGGCGTGATGCGTGTTGCCGCAAGCTCTTGATGTATCATGCATTGCGATGAGAGGTTGCGGATGCCGAGCTGGAGACGTGTAAACCGGACTTAACAATATGCTGCAACTTCGTTGCCAAAACGCAACGGCGTGTTCATTCCTGCTTGGACAGAGCCATCGAGCGCCTGGCCATCGGATCGGCCTCTACACCGGCATGCGCCATGACAAAGAAAGGCTTTCGGCGGAGTGGATCGTGGAGGAATACCCGTCGCTGCCGCTTGACTTGGGTCGGGAGCTGATCGCGTTTGCTCTGGAGAGTTGGGCCGAGGTCGGTGCTTACGTCGAAGAAGACCGGGCAAAGCTGGAAGCGACAAGAGGCGGCCCCTCGCCAAGGGCCTACTGTGCAAGAACTGCGGCGGCGGTGGAAAGAAAAAGGGCTTGATCCGCTACCGTGAACGCCACTGCTACGCGCTATGCCCGCAGGGCAGCCAGACGGCCCATCGGAGTTCCCGCCGCTAGCTCGCCAATAGTCGCTCGCGTCGCCGCTTCGATCTTGGCCTCCCAAGCCGGCTCGGCCGGCGTGTATGGGAAGAGAATCGCCCGCGAGCTATTGACGATCGCGCCAAGCCCATCGGATCGAAAAGCAGCTGCGATATCCCCAGCCGCGCCTCCCTGCGTGCCGTAACCTGGTACCAGGAAAATCGCCTCCGGCAGGCTTCGGCGAACGGCAGCAAGCTCGGACGGATGCGTGGCG
Source organism: Gemmataceae bacterium (assembly GCA_041499985.1). Classification (GTDB taxonomy): domain Bacteria; phylum Planctomycetota; class Planctomycetia; order Gemmatales; family Gemmataceae; genus JBGQLF01. The sequence goes on along the minus strand of JBGQLF010000100.1, from coordinate 7,907 downwards.
CCCACCACCGCGCCCACGTCGCCGAAGCCGCAATTGCCAAGCTGCTCGCACGTCCAGGCCCGGACCGCCTCAGCCACGTGCACGAACACCGGCCGGCCTTCACACATCAGATCCTGAAACTGCCCTGCGCCGGCGTTGCTCGTGCGCACCAGGACAAACACGCCCCGACCATCCCGGCGAGCGCTCTGCAAGAACGGCTCGACCGCATCCTGGCCCAGGTACGGGTTCACCGTCAGGGCATCTGCATCCCACACCGCATGGAGCCGATCCGCCAGCGCGATACCCGCGAAGGCCGCGTCGGCGTACGCAGTGGACGTGGAGGCGATGTCATTGCGTTTGCCGTCGAGGATGGTGAGAAGGCCGCAGGCACGGGCGCGACGTAGCAGGCGCTGGAGGGCCACCAGGCCGGGCGGGCCGCACATCTCGAAGAAGGCACTCTGGGGCTTGACGACCGGAACGAGCGGGGCGACCACATCGAGAACGCGAGCCCCGAACTCCTCGAAGGCCCGCGCCATGGCCGAAAGTGTGCCGTCACCGTGACGGGCACGCACGTCCTGCGGCAGCGCTTCCCAGCGGGGATCGAGGCCGACGCACAGCGCATTGCCCTTCCGGCGAACCGCGGCGACCAAGCGCTCGGCGAAATGCTCCATGTCACTTTTCGATCGTCACAAGGATTGGCGGACTGGAATAGCTGATCTTCACCACGAAGTTGACGGAGACATTCGCCAGCACGCTGATCGGTACCTTCTCGATCGGAGCTGCGTTCGCTGCTGCCTTGAGCACGAGGTGCCCCTGGTTGCCGTTGCCTAGCAGCGTCTTGCTTCGGTTCTCGTCGAGCGTCACGCCCGGCGGCAGCGGATTGCCGAAAACCTGGCCCAGGTGCCGCAGCGGGACATCCAGCGACACGCCCTTATCATAGTCAGGCCGGCGCACCAGCGTCACGTCGAGGCGGGCTTCGCCGCCCGGTTTCAGGGTTATCGTCCGCGGGCTGACCTCGACTTGAAAGATATCCGATGCCTGCGTGATCGCCACGGTCTGTAGGCCGACATCGAAGCGGCCGCGGCCACCTCCAGGCAGGTAAATCTCCTGATTTGGCGTGGCGGTGCGTACCAGGATCTCTTCTTTGCCGTCCGGCAGTGTGACGGTGCCCGAACCGACGATTTCGACGTTCGCCGCATCGAGCCCCGAATTCGCCGCCGCAGTGAGCACGAGGAGGCCCTGGGTCATCGTCGCGGGGATCGTCAGTGGACTGACGGTGATCTCCTTGGGCAGCCCTTTGACCTCCACGCGGACCAGACCCGTGAAGCCATTGCTCCGAGTCACGTGCACATACCAGGCGGTGCTAGAGCCGGGACCGATCATCGCTTTGTCGGGATCGCAACGGAGCGTGAAATCGGGGCCGGCCCAGTCCGCCTCGATAAAGTAGACGGCTGTCGCGGCCCCCTTGCTGTTCAGATCGCGGAGGCGCAGCACATAGTCGCCGTCGGCCGGCGGCGTGAACACAAGGGCAGCGTCTTTGCCGAAGGTGTCGTCGTTGTTCGCCAGGACCATGCCCTTGGGCGTCAGAACATCCAGAACCGAATCGAGACTGGAATGCAGCAGCGTGCCAAAGCGCCTGGCTCTGACCTCGAAGCGGATCGCCTTGCCCTTGGTGGCGGTGAAGACGAAGTGGTCCAGGTCGCGCCGGGCACCGATGCGTCCGTTGATGCCGCACGGAATCGTCACCCGCGTCGCTTGCTCCGGCGTGTCGTTCGGCTCCACCTCCAGCACCTGCGGCAACGGACTGACCAGGAAGGGGACTGGGTTAGTCTTGCCGCCCTCGACTTCCAGCTGCACCTGTCTCAACCCCACTTCCGCGGGCACACGCAACGGCGCCGTGGCCCGCAATGCCCTCGCCGAACCAATTAGCTCAACCTCAAGCTCTTGTCCAGGATTACCGGCCATGGGGTAGAGGTGCGTCACATACGGGCGGTTCGTCGCCAAGAGGGCATAGACCCAGCGCGGATCGCCGTCATACTTCGAGTCGCGGATTTGGACGTAGTAGTCGCCCGCGTGTGGAATGGTGTACGTCAGCAGCGGGTCGGCGAAGTAAAAGTCATCGTTGCTCGCCAGCTCACGTCCCTGAGCGTCGAGCAGGGTCAGCAGTGGATCGGCGTGCTTTTGGAGGTCGTGAATCTTGTCCTGCGCGCGAGCACAGATCACCTCGAACGTGAGGATTTGCCCAGCCTCGGCCTGGAACTTGAAATAATCCACATCTTCCACCGCCTCGATCCGGCCACAGACCACGCACGGCAGCGGAATGGGATTGGCCGTCGCCCGGGTGTTGTTGTTACCGCTTTCCTGAAAAATCGGATCGTCGACCACCACCAGCTGGCCGATGCTGGAGATCCCCAACGACGACGCCAGGCGGAATTCGTGCACTCCTAGTGGCGCATCCGCTGCCACCGTGACATTCAACTTGACCGAGCGCAGCGGGGACTTCGCGGTCGAAGAGCTCTCGGTCGCCGCGGGCGACGCGATCTCAGCCGTGATGCCGGGACCGCCGAAGAGGGCCTTGTAAACGCCGAAGAAGTTCATCTGGCCCGCGACGGTGATTTCGGTGGTCTTGCCACGCTGCACTGCCAGGGGGGTGGTGTGCGTGATCATCGGGTACGATGTCTGCGCCGGGGCATGTCCCCATGCCAGGCCGAGCAAGATCGTCATGCTATTCAGGAGGACTGTGCAGCAACGCATGATCAGCTTCTCATTAGGAACGCGAGCCTTCTTGGTTGATTCCTACTTCCCAAACACTGGCGTCGTCAACGCTTCGCCTCGGAGCGCTTGCGTGACCGCTTCCGGCCGGCGGAGTGCCTTCCACACGACTTCCGCGGCCACGTTTTGCCCTGCCATGCGCCACTGTCCCATCTCTGCGACTGCGGGACTGCTCGCGCTATAGCCCTCGGGCGTCATGGCCAGCCAGTCAAGCTGCTCTCCCTCCGCCGGCGGTGCCAAGAGCGTCACGAGCAGCTTGCCGCTGGCCACGTCCCAAAGTCTGACCAGGCCATCGAAACTGCCGGACGCTACCCGTTTGCCATCCGGGCTGAGTGCCACCGCGTACACGCTACTGCCGACCGGCAACGTGCGCTGGGACGCACCGCTGCTGCCATTCCACAGCCGCACGGTCTTGTCCGCCCCTGCCGAGGCAATCACCTGACCGTCTTTAGTGAAGCAAATCTCATGCACCGCGACGCTGTGTCCGCCCTGGGTCCGCACACGCTCTCCCGTCTGCGGATTCCACCAGTACAGGGCAGTCTCGAAGCCGGAGGAGACCACGTGCTTGCCATCGGGACTGACCGCCACAGCCATCACGTCCTGATCCATGCCGCTGAAGGTGAATCGGCTCTTGCCGGTGTCGGTCTCGATCACCCTGACCGTCCGGTCCTTGCTCGCCGACACCAGCCATTTGCCATCAGGGCTAAAGGCAACCGCGTAGACAAAATCGGAATGCCCCGACAGCGTACGCACGAGCTTGTGGTCCTCCAGGTTCCAGATGCGGACAGTCTTGTCGAAGCTCGCCGAGGCCAGGTGCTTGCCGTCGGGATGAAACGCCAGCGAGAACACCACATCCTGATGCCCGCTGAGAAGGGCGAGCAGCTTGCCGTCCGCTACCTGGTAGAGGCGCAAGTCCCCCTTGGCCGACGGTTGCCCGCCGCCCACCGCCAGTAGCCGGCCATCGGGACTGAAGCGCACATCATGGACCGCGCCGAGCAGGTTGGTGAGCACCTTCATGGGCCGGAGCGCCGCCAATTCCCAGAGGGTCACACGGCCGTAACTGCCCACGGCCAGGAGCTTGCCCTCTGGACTGAATGCGACGGCAGCGACCGGTGCCAGCGGGCCAACCGGCAGAGCCAGCTCGAGTTTCGCTGGGCTGCTCTCGCCCAAAATGCCTTTGGGAGGCACAGTGCTGGTGGCGAATGTGACCTCCAGCTTCTTGCCGCGACGAGGAGCTGTGCTCGTGACGACGACGGCAGCATCATCCGGCGGGTGCCCCTCCTTGGCGCCGCTGTCGATCCAACGGCGAAGCAAGGCGATGGCGTCCGCTGGCAAAGCGGTCGCGCCGAGGGGCATGCGTTTGTCGTCGTTGTCGCTGGTGATGAGCTTCACCAGCAAGCTGGCACCGCTTTGGCCCGGTTGGATCACCGGATGCTGGCTGCCCTTCCGAATCGCTTCGTAGCTATCCAGGGCCAGGCCCCCGGAGACGTCCAGCGACCGGACGTGCTTCTGACTATGGCAAACCGTGCAGTGCTTTCGCAGCACGGGGCGGATGTCTTGCCAGTAAGTGGGATCGGCCGCCTGAGCCGCACTTGCCATGCCTAGCGCAGAAACAAACCAGATGAAGAGGTGCCCTATATTCATGGAACGGCTTCTCGCTCTGCCGATGTTTCTCAATGGTGAGTGATAGGTGGTACAAGACACCACACACCACTCAATGATTGAACAGGAACTCGCGCGAATTCAGTAACACCCACATCAGGTCTTGGACCCCCTCTTGCGGAGACGGAGCCGAGCGGATCCAGTTCTCGGCTTGAGTCAATTCTTCCGGACGGGGCGGCCGTGCTAACGTGACCAGGTACAGCTCTTCGACGATGGCCGGCACCGGTGTATTGGCCTTGAACAGCGTGGCGATCCGGCCTGCGGGGGCGGTGATCTTGCGGTTCAGGAAGTCGCCATTGAGCAAGTGCAGCGCCTGGGCAATATTGGGCTGTACGGTTCGCTCGCACTCGCACGTGATCTGCCGGGCGGGCCGGCCAAAGACATCCAGCAAGAACGAGCGCACTTGCGGATCGGGCAATTGGATTGCCCGCGTGCCGGCAGGCAGCCCCTGGTATTTCTCCTGCGTACCGGTAATGAAATCCAGTGCATCGGCCAGCTGCTCCGCCGTCAGCCGTTTGATCATGTAACGGGCGAAGTAGGTGTTCGCTGCGTCCGCCGCGTTGCCGGGCGCCTTGGTCGAGCTGAGCTGGTAGGCCCGCGCCTTCATGATCGTGCGGAGCAGGTGCTTGAGGTCGAAGCCGTGCTGCACGAAGTCCTGGGCCAGGGCGTCGAGGAGCTCGCCGTTGCTGGCCGGGTTGGTGGCACGCAAGTCGTCGAGCGGCTCCACCAGGCCCCGGCCCATGTAGTAACCCCAGAACCGGTTGACCAGGTTGCGGGCGAAGAAGCGGTTGTCCTTGGCGGTAAGCCAATCGGCAAGCTGGCGGCGTCGGTCAAAGGGATCGTCCATCACCGGCCCATCGAAGGGATGCGGCGGAACGATGCTTCCCTTGCGCGGATGGGTCTGCTCACCAGTCGGCCGCAGGTGCACGACCGTCTCGCCGCCAAAGATGCCAAACTCCTGACTGCGCTTGGTGCTCAGCCGCACGAAAAACGCCGCCATGCCATAGTAGTCGTCCTGGCTCCATTTCTCGAAGGGATGGTGGTGGCATTTGGCGCACTGCATGCGCACGCCGAGAAACACCTGCGAAGTCGTCTCCGCCCAGTCGCTGGCATCCCGGCCGACGCGGTAGAAGTTGGCGGGGCCTTCCGTGAAGGTGCTGCCCTCGGCGGTGATAATGTCGCGGGCGAGGGCATCGACAGGCCGATTCGCGCGCAGGGCCGCCCGCACCCAGTTGTGGAAGCTCCACATTCCCTTCTCGCCGAGTTGGTCGCGGTTGATGCGGAGGAGATCACCCCACTTCAGGGCCCAGTAATCGACAAACTCCGGCCGCTCCAGGGCCCGGTCGATGGCCTGGGCGCGCTTATCCGGACTGGCATCGGCCAGAAACGCCTTCACTTCGGCGGGAGTTGGCAGGGTGCCCAGGGTATCGAGATGAATGCGGCGGAAGAATTCCTCGTCGCTGCACCCCGGCGACGGAACCAGTCCGAGATCCTTCCATTTGGCGACGAGCTTGTCATCGACGAAATTCGCCCGCGGCAGGTCCGGATAGTTGTCGAGATGGGCGTAAGGCAGCGTTACCTGGGCCACCGTCGCCTGGCCGGCGAAGCGAATCATGATGTACGTCTCGCCGCGGTCTCGAGCCGTCACCAGCCCGCCGGGCGTCACGGCCGCGACCGCTTCGCTCAGAGAATCGTACTGGGCCGTCGCGGTGACATCCTGTTGCCGGCCATCGCTCCAGGTGGCCCGGACCAGCAGCTGTTGTTGCTCGCCAGGCACCAGGACAGGTTTGGCCGGCCAGACTTCCAGACCGGTGGCGATCGGATCGTCCGGCTTCGGTTCAGGAGCACCGTCTTCCAGCCATTGCCGAAGAAGGTTGTATTCCCGCGAGCTGACCTTGAGGCGTTCGCCACCGCCGTGTTCCATTGTCAGAGTCGGTTTGAGCAACAGGATGCTGCGCTCTGGATCGGAAGGGACGACCCGGCGACCTTCGGCACTCTGGACGATCTGGCTGAAATCAAAGAGCGGATCGAAGCCGAGCAGGCTCAAGCGGAAGCCACCCTTGCCGTGCTGGCTGCCGTGGCAGGCACCCTGATTGCAGCCGGCTTTAGTCAATACGGGCACAATCTCGCGCGCGAAGTTCACCGGCACGTCGGCCTGCGCCCGCTGCACGTGGACGGGAACGGTGGCTTGAATCTCTCCCACGTGCACGGTGATCCGTGCCTGCCCGTCTCCCCGAGCATGGAGGACGCCGCCTTCCACGTTGGCCACATCCGGAGCGTCGCTGACAAACTGGGCCTCGCGGCTCCAATCCCAGCGGCGACCGTCGGCGTATTCGCCGAGCACTCCCAATCGCTGCGCGTCCCGGGGACCATCCAGGGTGACCTGCGCGGGAAACACGGTCAGGGACCGGAGAGCGGCCGTCGGCGGTGTGGCCTTGGGAGGTTGGGGCGTGGGTTCGCCGGCCAGCAGGGCTCCAGAAGCCAGGAAGGAAGCGACGAGCAAAGCCGAGGAGCCGAAGATGGCGCGAGTCAACATCGTGGATACCCCCTATGGAGCGGCGGGCCGGCAGCGGGTGAGAACCAGACTGGGAGGGCGATCGTCGAGGCGGGACACGGATACCGAACGCGCCTGGTCTTGGGTTATCGTGATCGATTCCAGGGAATGTGTCAAGGAAAACAGCTTCCAATTCGGCGTGGTTCAATCATGGGTGGCACGCCCTGAGTCTTCGAAGGGCGTGTTTTCCGCAACCCACGCCCTTCGAAGACTCAGGGCGTGCCACCCGGAGACGCTCTTGGTGGGAGAGGAAATTCGATTATTTTCATTTCACCCGGATACCTGGTTTCCGCTCGCGGCACTCCTGGCGTGAAAGCCAAATCGGGGTCTCAGCCCCGCCATCTTGTCAGTCCGCTTGCGGTCAAGGCTTCTCCGGCAGCGGCGTCGCGTCCCAGACGAGCCGGCGGGTTTATCCCGCCGGGACGAGCACCGGCGGCTCGTCCAGCGGAGCTTTTGAAACCGTTTGCTGCTCTGTGTTATCATTCAGGGGTTGGCTGGATGGCTCGGCTGTCTGCCAGCAGTGGGAATCCTTGTGGTAAGGAGAGACGGGCATGGCCACCACGATGGAAGAGTTGGAGAAGCGCGTGGCCGCGCTGGAGCGCGAGGTGAGTTCCTTGCGGCAAGAGCTCGGAATCCGAACGGCCGCAGAGAAGTCCGCGGAGTCCGAGCGCATCAAAACCATCTGGGCGCGCACACTGGAACAGTTGGGCATTCACAGGGAGCCGATTGGAGCCGAGAAATTGCAGGCAATGATGCTCGCCGAAGGGATCAAACCTGAGGAGAACCTCCTCAGTCGAGGCATTAGACTTTATCGGGAATAAGGTTTTCGTTAGGTTTTGAGCCGCCGCTTACGCTTCTCGCCTCGAACGTTGTGCAATCCACAGGCCGCTTCCATGACTGCATCTGACACGCCGTCCTTGGTATTACGCAAGACATCCTT
>JBGQLF010000099.1:0-12976 GCA_041499985.1 Gemmataceae bacterium | reverse complement strand
AGCGGGGACGTTCCAGCCCGGCAAGGGCCGAGAAGGATCCCGCCGTGAGCCAGCCACGCGGGTGCGTCGGCCGAGGTACTCCTGCGCGCCATTAGCCTCTAGCATAGTAGGAATCATAACTACCGTCGTGAAGGGCTACAGGAAGTGAAGCCCATCTGCGGAGCTTGCTTCGCCAGTTCCGCGATCCGTTGTTGTCGCGTTAACAGGTTCTCGGGGTTCGATGTCCCCGCCCTGTTTCCCTCCAACGGTTAGTGACCAGGTGCCCTCCTTCCCCAAAACAGGCTCCCCGCGGTCCGGTTCGCCTGCCGCACGGTACTATGAGGACACTCCGACTTCTGCCGCCCATCTTGCCGGCTCATTGCGTTCGCCCAGCAATACCAACGCTGCGTCTGGTCCGTTCGCTCCCCCCGCTGGCAGACGCTTTGGCGGAGGGCCTGGGGCTTTGGGTGCGGTGTCCCCGGACCGCTGTTGGGGTTGGCGTTGGAGACGGCAGACCTCCCAGGTTCCTGGGGGACTCTGCTGACGGTTCGCTTGGGTCTTGGACCCCGGTGAGACCGGCACGCCAGGCCGTTACGGCGTGCCGACGCGGTCCCCGCTTGTGTCAACAACGAGGACTCCCAACGAGAAAAGTTTCGAGGCTCGATGTCCAAGCTTTCCGTCTGGCTGTCTACGCTTCGTGACGGCGGTCGCCCGCCGCCACGCAAGACTCGCTTCTCGGCTGCTGGCCAGCTCTACCGGGTGGGATTGGTTACCCACAGAGTCCCTACGAAAGGTTTCCGTGGTGTAGTCGTTACATCCCTTCCCCCTTTCCCAGGCTTCGCCTGGCGCAATGACACCAATTATCCCCTTGCAACTGTTCCTATTGAGGTTTCCCCATAATGTCCATGCTATTTCCGGTATATCTGATGGCGACGTTGATGCAAGTACCGAGTGGAGGACGTGATTCCATGGTGCAGGATAAGATTCAACGTCTGGTGGATTGCTTAACCGTTGAAATCGCAGAAGATGCGAAGAACTGGGATGCGCAGCAAGAGGCCAAGAGGAAGGTCGCGGACCAGCTGGTGGCATTGGGGATCAGAGATGACCGAGTCATTCCACTGGTGATCCCTTGTCTTCGTGCAAAGAACCGAGATGCTCGATACTTGGCGGCCAGTGTCCTCTTACGCACGGGCCCAAAAGCGAAAGGCGCGATCCCTACACTCATCGCAGTGCTGGAGGATAAGAGGGAGGACAAGGCTATCCGGGAAATAGCCGGTTCTGCAGTGGGCTTCCAGGGCCCCGAGGGGATCCCCGTACTTGCGCAAAAACTTCAGGACAGCAAGGACGTGTTGGTGCGCCAAGTCGTAGCGGATGCGTTGGGAAGAACCAGAGAGAGTGGCCCGTCGGGAATCCCGGCACTGATCAAGGCCTGCGCAGATACGGATTCGGAAGTACGACTGATCGCGGTGTCTTCTTTGGAACAATTTGGAAAGGCGGCGATTGTCCCACTGCGGGCAGCCCTTCGAGAAGAGCCACCTCTCGTGCGCGTGTACAGTGCGGAAGCCCTTCTTCGGATCGACGTGGAGAGCATTCCAGCCGTCGTGCCGGTGCTGATCGAAGGTCTCCAGAACCCAACGGGCGACGTCCGTGCTCAGGCAGCTTCGGCCTGGGCCTATGTGGCGCGGCTCGTGTTGGCGCATAACGCCCGTCCGCCGGCCAGTCGAGAGGCGGTCTCGCTTTGGACCGAGGTAGCGCATCGAGCCAAGAAGATTATTGCCAGTCTGGGAAAGGACATGACCGACCGAGCTATCAAAGGATTGACCGAGGCCTTGAAGGATTCCGATGAGCGTGTTCGGCATGGCGCTGCCGAAGCGTTAAGTGCCTTTGGGCCGGCTGCCGCATTCGCGGTGCCAGCCCTAACGATCGCCTTGGGAGATGAGGCTGAATATGTGCGTGGCTATGCAGCGATGGCATTGGGATACATCGGATCGCCGAATGCAGCAACGGTGAAGGCTCTAGTCAAGGCTCTGGAAGATGAAAGCAATGAGGTTCGTCTTTATGCACTCTATTCGCTGGGACAGCTTGGCCCCGCAGCCAAGGATGCAGAGCCACATCTCAGAAAGGCTTTGAATGACAAAGAGTTGGCTCTGGAACTGAGAGCGAAGATCGTGCAGGTCCTGGGGAAGATTACTGGGAAGAAAGAATAGGGGACCCTAGGGACAATTCTCGGAACTGGACCCTGGGACCCTGGGGACAATTCTCGGAAGTATTGGCGACGAAACAAGTTGTGCCAATAGCAGCCTATGCAAGACCGCAAAAGCGGTCGAGAGTGAATGGCATTTCCATCAGCCGTTCGACATACAAGGCGTTGTGACGATTTGCCAGGACAGACACAAGGCCTTGTGCAGGAACCGCTTCATGGGTGTGCCATTCCGGTCGGGAATCTTTTTCAGATTTACCGAATCCTAGAAAAGATAACCGATTTCTTCCTTCTCCCGATTCTCGGTGGCCGAGACTCGTGAGTGCGTTCTGGAGGACTTCTTGATGCAGCTGGATGCCGTCGCTCTCCCCAAGCTTGGTGCGCCCGACCAGGATGCCTTCGCCGGCGCCTGGACCCCGGCTGAATCGGGACCCCGGCTGCTGTTCTGCTCCTACCACGGCTATCTGGACCCCTCCAGCGGTGCCGCTCTGTCCACCCGGGATCTCCTGGAGCTGTTGACCCAGCGGGGCTGGCACTGTCAGGTGCTCTGTGGCCCCCACCTGGACTTTGAGGAGCGCCCGTCGCTGGAGCAGCTCCTGGCGGCGCACCACCTGCCCTTTGCGGTGCGCCGCCACACGGCTGGCCCCATGCCGTTCGCCCTCTACCACTTCCGGCAAGGCGGCATCCCTGTGACGACGTACGTGCCCCACGCGAGCGACCGTCTCTGCCCTAGCCGGGAGGAAGGCGCTCCCTTCCTGGCCTTGTTGGACCGGCTCCTGGAACGCGCGCAACCTGACTTGCTCCTGACCTATGGCGGCCATTGGCTGGCCCACGAGATCATGGTCCGCTGCCAGCGCCGGGGCCTGCCGGTCGTTTTCTCGCTACGGAACCTGGAATACCGCGAGGCCGAACTCTTCCGCCCAGTGGAGGCGGCGCTCGTCCCCTCGCGCTACGCCCAGGAGCACTACTGCCGGACCCTCGGTCTGGAGTGTACGGCCATTCCGGGACCCTGGGATTGGGACCGCGTCCGCTGTGCCGAGGTCGACGGCCGCTATGTCACTTTCGTCAACCCGCAGCCGCACAAAGGCGTGTTCGTCTTCGCCCGCCTTGCTTTGGAACTCGGGCGGCGGCGCCCGGACATCCCGCTGCTCATTGTGGAAAGCCGTGCCCGGGGAGCCGATTGGTTGAGTCAAACTGGGCTTGACCTGCGCGGGTTACGCAACTTGCACGTGATGGCCCATACACCGGACCCACGCACCTTCTACCGAGTCAGTCGCCTGCTGCTGGTGCCGTCGTTGTGGCAGGAAGCGTTTCCGCGCGTGGCGGTTGAGGCGATGCTGAACGGCATCCCGGTCCTGGCCAGCCGGCGCGGCGGCATCCCGGAGGCGCTAGAGGGAGCAGGCTTCCTCTTCGACGTGCCGGCGCGCTACACGCCGGAGACCGGCCTGGTCCCCTCCGCGGACGAGGTGGCTCCCTGGGTCGAAACCATTATCCGGCTCTGGGACGACCACGTTTTCTATCGCCAAGAGCAGCAGCGCTGCCTGGCGGCCGCGGAGGCCTGGCGGCCGGAGCGGCTGGCACCGCGTTTCGAAGAGTTGTTCGCCTCGGTTCTCCGGCGGTCGGCGAGCACGCGCCGGTCTCGGCTATAGCATCTCAGGAAAGCGATGTCCGGCATACCGTGTGCCACGGCTGTGTCAGCTTAACTTTCATCACAACGTCTAGCCACTATGAAGAGACGCAAACTCAACGACGGTGCGGAGTTTCATCCAGCCCTTCCACAGGGTTTGCCAGCCAGGCAAACCATCGCCCGTGCGGTTCTGGTGGCCACCCAGCCGCGCCAGCGCCAGGAAGAACTCACGCACCGTCCAGTCCACCTGCTCCGCGCCGCAGCGCCAGCGGCTCAACCACTGCACCCACGCCCACGGCACGTGCTCCCGCGCCGGCTGGGTGGCCGTCGTTTCATTGCGGCTCGCCCAGCGCAGGTAGAGCAGCAGCCAGGCCACCACGCTCAGCAGACCGATCATCGGCTTCATGGCCGCGGCCGTGGTGAACTGCGGCCCCTCGATGTCGCAGCCTGTTGTCTGCGCCTTGTGGAACTCCTCCGCCGTCGGCCAGCGCAGCTGGTACCAATCCACCCGTTCCCAGGCGTCCGTCACGCCCGCTACCGTCACATTACTCAACAGCAGCCACTCCACCGCCTCCACCTGGTCCGGCGGCTTGGGTTCCCACACGCGCAGGCCCCACACCGGCAGCGGCTCCTGGCGGTGCTCCCCGCGCGCCTGCCCCGGTGGGGGCGGCCGCAGCGTCACCGCCGCCCAGGCCACCGCCACCAGCGTCGTGCGTCCCGGCTGGGCTGGCCGACCCCCGTGCGCGGGCTGCGGCCGCACGTCCAGCGGCCGCGTGGCCATGGCCGGCAGCGTGCGCAGGTGATCGTGCAGCTTGAGCGAGGGCCCCTCTGGGTCATGCCCCAACTGGCAGCGGCGGTTGGACAACGACCGCACCACGTAGAGGTTCTTCTGTTCGTGTTCGTAGTCGAGGAACTCGAAGCCATCGCCGCCGCGGTCGCACAGGTCGATGACGCGCTGGCCTGCGGGGAAGCTGCCGATGGCCTGGCGGCCACGCTTCCACAAACGACTCTCACGCTGGGGGCAGTCGCGGCGCTGGGCGCGGGTCTCGGTCTTGCGGCGTCGGCCGCGGACGTGGAGGATCTGGTTGGCCAGCCCCAGCGGTTGGCCCTGGGCGGTGACGGCGATGCTATTGTGGCAGAGGTAACCGCGCGAACCCTTGCCATTGCCGAGTTGGCCCACGTCGCGGTGCAGGGAGCGTTTGCCGGTGAGGTTGATCTCGGTCGTGTCGTGGACCAGGCAGACGTCGCCTGGGTGCTCGGCGATGCGTTGGTGGGTGCGCCGGTAGTGGGGGGCGAGGACGGCTTCATGGGTGACCTGGGGGCGGTTCATGAGCCGGTAGAGGCCCTCGAGTTCCGCAGGGTTCTGCATCTTGTCGGGCAGAGAACCCTTGGGGGGCTGAGCGATGCGGTCGCCGATGAGGATCAGGCGAGCGTTGTTGCGCGGGTCGCCCAGGTTGGCACCACCGAAGTGCGTGGTGCCAAAGTCCACCAACGTCAGGTCCATGACCAAGCCTCCAGAACGCACCAACCTCTTTTCCCAGAAACAACTTGGGCATTGTAGGGAAGCCCGGAAGTTGTGACGAAAGTTAAGCTGACACAGCCGTGGCACAGCGGACATTACTTTTCTCAGAGCTTATATCATCCTGATCTAACTGACCGTGCGCGAATTAAGTAGCAGCGGGGAGGAGTGGTTTTCACCCTGAAAGGGTGAAGACAAGCCGATCCCTGTGCTGCACATTTCCGCACGGTGATTTAGGGGCAGGAGGGCGCGACTGCGAGAGTCCGTCCACAGCCGGTTGCTGCGTAAGCTCCCTGGCTTCCCCTGCGCTTGTTTCGCTGCACACCAATCCTCTGCTGCAAGTCCCTGGGCAGCGCTACCCGACCGAAGAAACACAGTCCTCACTAACAAGTTAGTGCATATAAATATTCTTATATCTACTTGACTTGGCCAGCTGCGCATTCTATCTCTTTGTTATGAGCGCACGGGCCTCTTCGTTCAGGCCCAGCCCGCGATCCTCGGCGGGCCATGTCGGCGGCGCACAGCGCTAAATCCCCGGACCATCTTCCACAAGGAGTCGCATGATGATACTGGCATCGTGGCGTCGCTGGATCCCATGCATTCTCCGCTCCGCAACGCGGTCAGCCCCTCGGAGCGGCGCCCACCGTGGCCGCGCTCGGCTCCTCGAGCTGGAGCTACTCGAAGACCGCGCCCTCCTGTCGGTGACGTTTACGCCCGGTCCGCTGACGGTGCCGGCCGTGAACCGAACCGACATCGCCCTGGGCACTCTCGCCGGCTCGCCGGCCCTTACTCCCGTGGAACCCTTCGTCTCCGTGAGTGCCTTCGATCCTGGCAATCTCATTGTCTCTTCACAAGACGCTCAGCGCGTCTCGACCAACGCCAGCGGGACGTTCACCGCCTCCCCGACCTCGTTTCCCCTGACCGCGGCCGCGGGCAATTCGAGCACCGTGTTCGATCCTCAGGGCCGGCTCTTCTGGGCCAACGTCGATGCCACCAATGCCAGCTTTCCGGGCATCTCGGTGACGCAACTCGACCCGGTCTCCGGCAACGCCATCGGCACCGCCCATTCCGCCAGCAATCCGCCGTCTGGGTCCAAGGATGACAAGCCCTTCCTCGCCGCCGGCAGCAACGGCCTGTACGTCGTTTGGACCCGCTTCGATGCCAGCAACAACTCGTCCATCCTGCTGGCACGCTCCACCAACCAAGGGGTCACCTGGTCCATCCCGGTTACCGTCTCGGCCGCCAGCGAAGGCTTCGTCTGGCCCGCCACGGTCTCCGTGGCCAGCAACGGCGATGTCTACGTGGCCTACCACTCCTTGCCCGGCAGCCCCATCGATGGCACCAGCGGCCAAGCCTTTGTCGCCCACTATACCAGCGATCTGAGTAGTCAGGTGACGCCGAAAGCCCTCGTCTTTGGACCCGGGGCCAGTGATGTCACCTTCAACGTTCAAACCGCCCCGCGCACTCTCCCGCAGACCCAGTTCTGGACCCAAGGCTCAGCCCAAGCGTGGGTCTTGGCCGACCCGGCCCGGCCAACCAATGTCTACCTCATCGCCGCCGACGACCCGGGCAACGGCTCCGGCATGGGAGACCTGGCCGATGTCGTCCTGGCGCGCTCGACCAACAGCGGTGCCACCTGGACCACCTCCACCCTCGAAGCGGGCCCCTCCAGCAGCTTGCAGTTGTTCCCCACGGCCGCCATCGATAAGTTCGGCAACCTGGTTGTCGCCTGGTACGACAACCGCCGCAGCCTGACCAACAGCGCCGGCCACTACAAGCTGGATGTCTTCGCCAAGTACAGCGTCGATGGCGGCAGTACCTGGTCGTCGAGTTTCCAGGTCAACGATTCCTCCAATCCCTTCGACCCCGACGCCGGCGCGCCCAACCGCTACGACGGGCCACCGGCCACGACCCGCCTCGGCGAGTACTTCGGGATCAGCGTCTACGGCGGCACCGCCTACCTCGCCTGGACCGGCAATACCATTTCCGGTTCGACCGCTACCGGTCAACAAGTGTGGATGGACGCCTTCCCACTCGCTGGCACACTCACGGTCAACGGCGATGACGGCGGGGTGGTAACGAATGACGGGATCCTGCTGCACCAGATGGCGGGCAACCCCGGCTTCATCGAAGTGGTCGTCAACGGCCAGCGGCAATACGCCGGCCTGCTGTCCGCTCTATCCAGCATTACGGTCAACGGTCTCGGTGACAACGATAACTTCACCGTGGATTTCGCCAACGGCATCCCCGTACCGGCGGGTGGACTGACTTTTGACGGGGGCGCCGGCAATGACCAATGCTATATCGGTGGCGGCAGTGGGGACGAGCAGTTCGTGCAAGCCACGGGTTCGATCACCGTCTCCGGGATCACGATGAATTACACAGCGACGGTCGAGGGCGTGTCCATCATCGGCAATGGCGGCAACGACAGCTTGACGATCAACCAACTGAGCACGACCACGCAATTCACGTTCGATGGCGGCAGCGGCGCCAATGAAACGAACACGCTCTACATCGGCGGGGGTGCGGCGGACGACGTGTTCAGCGAGGTGAACAACAACGCCATCCTGACCACGGGGTACATGCAGATCAACTATGTGCCCAACGACTTGCAGGCGATCATCATCTTCGGCAACGGCGGCAACGACAGCTTGACGATCAACCAACTGAGTACGACTACCCAGTTCAGCTTCGATGGCGGCAGCGGTACCAATACGCTCATCATTGAGGGGAGCGCCGCCGCCGATCAGTTCAGTGCGGTGAACAACAACGCCATCCTGATCACGGGCTACCAGCAGATCAACTACAACACGAACAATGTGCAGACGGTCAAGATCTACGGCAATGATGGCAACGACAGCTTCACGGTGAATGCCTATAGCGCCACCACGACCTTGGTCCTGGACGGCGGCAACGGCACGGATAGCCTGACATTGGTCAACGCCCCCAGCCCGAACCGCGTCAGCACCGGCTCAGGTTCCGGTTATTACACCTTGGCCAGCCCCTACCAATGGGTCTATTTCTTCAACATGGAGACGCTGAGTCCCTGAGTAGAAAAAGGTGTCTGGAACTCCAAAATCACGGTTCCAGACACCCTGTTGAAACAGTTTCTAATCGCAGCTGAAGTCATCCTCGGTCGGATGTGCCGTGAAGCGCCACGACAGCTGCTTGGCGACATGGCCCAAGAACTGTTGGCGGAACTGCTGCGGGTTGGTGTCCCCCGCAGGAATGGGACCGCGCGTCTTCGGGTACTCGCAGCTGTACTCTTCCTTGTAGATCGGCTCCTCGCCTGGCTTGTGGACATCGACCACGGAGATCGAAATCTCAGCGTGGCCTCGATACAACGTATTGCGACTCCCCGGCTCGTACAGGGTGAGGCTGTCGATCTCCAGGTCGATCACGTAGTCCGCCCGGAAATGTTTGCCGATCTCCTCCAGATCCATCGCGTGCCAGTTGGGATGCTCATCTTTGTACTTCTCGATCTGGACAGTGGAAGCGATGACGACCTTCTCCTTGTTGGCTGTGAAGCTTTCCTTGAGCTGCTTGGCCAGGGCGCTACTCAGCTCGCGATCGACACGGAGAAACTCGGGCCTTGTCTCTAGCCCGGCGAAGGTCAGGATGACGATGCGGACTTCCTTCTCGTGGTCCTCGGATGCCAGCTTACACTTGGCCGGATGGTTGGCGTCCGTGTCGAGCAAGAAATAGGGTAAGGCAAGCAGATTGCAACCGGTACACCAGGCCACAGTCCCCAGCAACAGCAGCCCGACCCACTGCCAGCGCCGCGCGGGTGCAGACATCGTTTCTCCTCCGTGATCCTGAAAGCGATCCCAGCTTGGGATGCGCAAGTTGATCGTTTCCCAGGGAACGTCAGCGTTTCAAGTGTCGAACAACCTTCGCCAGCCGGTAATTCCGATGACAATCGCCCAGCGGGCCAGCAGCAACACGACGAAGACGAGGACGGCCCGCGTCAGGGCCCGCTCCGTGGACACGAGGAACAAAGGTCGTCCCTCGAAGGCGCTGGCCAGGCACCAGGGAATGAGTGCGAGCCAGAAGACCGCCAGCAGGGTACCGACGGCGTTCGCCCGCAAGGAATTCCCCAGATCACCGTGCAGGAGCAGGGCAAAGCTCGTCGTCAAGCCACACGACGGACAAGGCACACCCGTCAACTTATAGAACGTGCAGGGCGGCAACCCGATCTGAGTGTGAGTCTCCAGACGGCGCGGTTGCCCTTCGGCATCGTAAGGGTCCAGCCAGGCCGCGATGGCGAATACCAGCGCCAGTCCACCAGCGATTCCCAGCAGGACGCGACGCGCCCACGGGTGCAGCACCGGGAGGACATCCACGGGTTGCTGAACTGGCTCGGTCGGTAACAAAGGAGCGGGCACGATACCGATCACCTCGGGCGGGAGCAAGAGCAATCGCCGGGATTCGCAGGTCGAGCATTGGGGGCCTGAGAAGAGACAGTCACCACATTGTCTGCACCGACCTCCGAGGCTCGACCTCCGGCCCCGGCGGAAGCCAATCGTTCGGCCAGTTCCGTGGCGTGCAGCATGGCCTGTTCGATGAGACTGCGGTACTCCTCCATCTGGTCCTTGTCTGCTTCCGCCGGCACCGTAATGGGCGACAGCGAGACACAAATGCCCCGGGTCCACGGATGCGGTACTGCGAACCGATCCCAACTGTGCAGCCGCCAGGCACGTTGATACGCCATGCCGAGGGGCACAATCGGCAGACCAGTCTTGGCGGCCAGGTAAATCAGTCCCAGCTGCACCTGGCGACGGGGACCCCGGGGGCCGTCTGGCGTCAAGGCCAGACCCCCTGTGCGGCCGATGCGGAGCATGTTCCGCACCGCCTGGACGCCGCCGCGCGTCGAGGAGCCGCGGACCGTCCGAATGCGTAAGTGTCGGCAAAGTTCCGCGAACAACTCCCCGTCCGCATGCTGGCTGACGAGCGCCCAGACGTCCAGTCCATTGTAAAGGTACGCCGGCATCAGGATGTTCTCGTGCCAGAACGCATACACGTAGCGCCCGTCAAAACCGGGCTGGCCCGGATCCAGATTCGGTCCGATGGGGTGATACCGATAGCGCAGCGTCCCCATCCATAAGCGAATCACCCAGGCTGCCGCAAACGCCACGGATTTGATCAACCAAGGCTGACGGATTTTCATAGACGGCATCCCTGCCAGGGAGTCAGTAGTCAGTAGTCAGTAGTCAGTAGTCAGTAGCAGGAGACAAAGGGAGCTTGCTATTCCACGCTACTGACTACTGACTACTGACTACTGACTAATCAGGCCAATCTCCGCTAAAGATCTCGACCGCCGGACCGGTCAGATACACGTGCTGATCCATCTCCGACCAGTGCAACTGCAAGTCTCCGCCCGGCAAGTGGGCGACGAGATGGCGTCCGGTCCGTCCCGTAAGTACGCCGGCAACCGCCACGGCACAAGCGCCGGTGCCGCACGCCAGGGTTTCGCCAGAGCCGCGTTCCCAGACCCGGACGGTAACCTCTTCCGGGCCGTCGACGCGCACAAACTCCGCGTTGGTGCGCCGCGGAAAAGCGGCGTGCTTCTCCATGCGTGGGCCGATGCCAAGAACGAGGGCATCGGTCGGTGCGTCGACGAAAGTGATGCAATGCGGATTACCCATCGAGACACAGGTCACCCGCAGCGTTGAGTCGGCCACGGTCAGAGGCACGTCGATCGGCGGATCTCCGGATAATGTGGTTGGGATGCGCGCTGCCTCCAAAATCGGTTCGCCCATGTCCACTCGTACTTGCCGAACGCTACCTGCCTGGACGCTTAGCTCCAGCGTCAACATGCCCCGTCCGGTTTCGACGGTGAGCGTCGTCTTGCGTACCAGCCCGTGGTCATAGAGGAATTTTGCCAGGCAGCGAATGCCGTTGCCGCACATCTCCGCCTCACTGCCGTCGGCATTGAACATGCGCATGCGGGCGTCGGCGCGCTCAGACGGACAGATCAGGATCAAGCCATCGGAACCAACGCCGAAATGCCGCTCGCTGATCGCCCGACTCAAGCCGGCAGGGTCGTGCGGCATCGAGTTGCGGAAGCAATCGATGTAGATGTAATCGTTGCCGGCCCCTTGCATCTTCGTGAAACGCATCTGCTGGCCCACTCAGAACGGTTGCGGAAAGCCTACGCTGATTATATTACCCGGGCAACAAAGAAACGCATCTGAGCCCGACGCGCCAGCGAGGGAAGCCGTCTGGCGCGTCGGGGTTAGATGCGAGGCAACAGCGGGGGAAGCCGTCCTCCTCGCTGGCGCGTCGGGCTCAGATGCCAGCGCATGGTACGGCACTGCTCAACGTGAAACGTCAGCCCTCGGACTGCACTAACCGCAAACCGATTGGGAGCGATTCGCCGAACATCTGGCTTTGCTCCTCCCCTTCCAGTTCCGATGCCTCTTCCACCATGCGTAGCCACCGCGCAGGTGCCTGCTGGGTGCGCAATACATCGAGAATGCTCTGGCGATGGCTGTCGTCCACATCCAGGGCGCGCTGGCCGGTTCGGCGAGCCAGCTGCGTCAGGCAAAACGCCCAGGCCAGCCGTTCGCTCTCGTTGCTCGGCTCGAAGGTGCACGTCGCCTCCAGCCAGTGCTCCACGGTCTGATGATGGACGATGGCATTGAGCGGCCCATACAGCAACCTCCGCGCCCCCAAGCGCGTCAAGGCCCAGAAGCCATAAGTCGGCACCGGGCTCCGCCGCAGTAGCTTCAGGAGTGCTTGCCCGAGAGCTTCCTTGTGCTTGACCTCTAACCGCTCCAGGCTCGCGACCGTCCGCCACATTTCCGCCAGTTCATTGGCGCCCGGCTTGACGGTGGCCTTGCCCTTGCCTGGCAGGAGGGCGGAGCGGAGCCGATCGTAGAGGGCGTGTTGCAACGGCGAATTGAGACCGCCTGCCACGCGTCGCCACATGATCCAGAAGTCGGCTCCCCCCTCCGGCAAGCGCGCTACCATGCGGGCGGCCTCGAGCCGAGGGGGTGCGTGCACGAGCTTCCACAGTTGCTCGATGCGGTACTTGTCGAGCGGATCCCCGAACCCCGGACGTAGACAATAGCCCACCAGGTGATACCAGCGGCTCAGATGCGCGGGCGAACGGCGACGTTGGTCGGCCACTTCGGCCAGGAACTCCCACAAGCGGCGGCACAGGCCCGTCGGCCAGACATGCCGCGGAGCCTCCAGGGCCGCTTCCAACATCCTGGTAACTTCCTGGGGTGTCACTGTGGGCTCGGCGTCGGTGTAGACAGCACGAATCAACCCGGCCGCCTCCTGGACCTGACCCTCCGGCCAAACATCCACGACGGCCGAGGCACCGCTTTCGGTCTCGTCCCGGCCAGGTCGGTCTCCCTTGACGATGTCTCGGACGTTGAATTCGAGACGCCAGCGGTTGGCGCCCTCCTTGGCGACACACCATAGCTCCAGAGTACCGATTTCTGTGGAGCGCGCAGCCAGAGTCACGGGGACGCGCCGGGTTCCGCTGCGCTTGCCACCGCGCAAGATTGTCTGAAGGGGTGGCAATTGGAGAAGCTGCTCGGGCAGGACCTGGAGCAGCGCTCCCGCTTGATCCTCGCCGCGCACCGTCGACGTAAAAAGCGGAAAGGAGACCGGTTGGCCCAGCGCCAGTTCCAGTTCGGGT
>JBGQLF010000098.1:0-13025 GCA_041499985.1 Gemmataceae bacterium | reverse complement strand
TCTATAACGCTGGGCCCCATTTTTTTGTGGCGATTCACTAGGGGGCCTACCCGCTGTCTTTCCCCATCCCTGCTGTTGGGCGGTTTCCGGGTAACGCGGGGGGGGGGGGGGTGGCCCCCCCCCCCCCCCGCCGCCGTCTTTCCCGGAAACCGGCACAAGTGCAGGCTTGCCTACTTCCGGCTCTTAGCCCACTTCTTGCATCGCCTCATTCAGAGGCGGCCATTCTTTCTCGAGGCCTTCATCCTCGATCTGGCGCAATTGCGCTTCGGAGATTTCAAACCGTTCGGTAACGATCTGATAGGAACGGCGCACGACCATCCCCTGATCCTGAGCGGCGACCAGGTCGCGGAAAATCTCCCGGCGCTGCTGTAAAGTCAAGCGTTTGGTTGCCATGATATACCCCTTCCCATCCACCTGTTGGGATGAATGCCTCAGGGCCCGTGAGCCGGAACACGGACCGCTCAAAAACAAAATCGTTCCCAGCGAGGCTCCTGGACGCGAATCCCACTGGTACCGCATGATCGCTACTCACGGACACGCCTGGTCACAGACCGGCCAGTGCACGACCGCAGCAGAAAGGAACAAGCGGAAAGCATGCGAGGGCAGGAAAGCATCATTCCCTACCAGGAGAGCGGCTCATTCTCTCCTTTGGCATTATACGTTTTCCTTCCCCAGTCGTATGAGAAATTCCGAAATTTTCCATGCGAACTAGCCGTGGGCCGTGTACGTTATCGGCAACCTGATCCGATCAGGCACGACCGCGAATCTTGTTAAAACGGATCGGTGGTTGCACTCTGGATTACCCCGGAAGTGATAATAGCTCCAGGAGCCGGCGAGCGGTGAGCATCTCCTGATGCCGTGGTCCCCCTGAGGGCATGGCTATTCAAGGGAGCTGACGCCCCATTCGCCGGGTGTCATGAGGAGGAACCACGCAAATGCGACAGCAAGTAGACCGGTACGGTTGGCTCGTACTCTACGGCAGCCTTTTGGTGCTCAGTCCGGCAGTGGCCGCGCAGACTTCGGGAGACCGGATCGATTCCCAACAAGAGTTGGCGGGGGCCGTGCAGAAGGGAATCACCTCTCAGCTCGATCGTCTCGAGGCGTTGTACAAGCACCTCCACGCACATCCGGAACTTTCCCTCCAGGAGGAACAAACGGCTGCCCGCATGGCCCGCGAATTGCGCGACCTTGGCTTTGAAGTGACGGAAAAGGTCGGCGGGCATGGCGTGGTGGGCGTGCTCCGCAACGGCAAGGGGCCAACCGTGCTGGTGCGTACCGATCTCGATGCCTTGCCGGTCGTCGAACGAACCAATCTACCTTACGCCAGCAAGGTTCGTGCCCGAGACCGCGATGGCAACGACGTCGGCGTGATGCACGCCTGCGGTCACGATGTTCACATGACCTGCTGGGTCGGCACGGCGCGCATCCTGGCAAGTCTCAAAGATCGCTGGCAGGGAACGCTGGTGTTCATCGGACAGCCAGCGGAAGAGATTGTCGCGGGGGCGCGAAGGATGTTGGCCGACGGACTCTACGAACGTTTCCCCAAGCCGGACTACTGTCTCGCCCTTCACTGCGATTATCGGCATCCGCACGGCGATGTCGCCTACACCGAGGGACTGGCGCTAGCGAACTCCGACTCGGTCGACATTGTGGTGCGCGGCAAAGGCGGGCACGGCGCTCAGCCGCACACGACGGTTGACCCCGTGGTCTTGGCAGCTCGCATTGTCTTGGATTTACAGACACTCGTGAGCCGTGAAATCAATCCAACGGATCCGGCCGTGATCACAGTCGGTTCCATTCATGGCGGCACCAAGCACAATATCATCCCCAATGAGGTCAAGCTCCAGCTCAGCGTGCGCTCGACCACGGATGCAGTCCGCAAACACCTCCTGGACGGCATTGAGCGGACCGCCAAGGCAGCGGCCCAGGGAGCTCGGGCTCCGGAGCCGATTGTTACGCGGAACGCCGATGAATTCACGCCGGCCCTTATCAACAATCCAGTGTTGACACGCAAGACGATAGCGTTGTTCAAGGATTTGCTGGGTGCCGAACACCTCCATGAGCTGCCGCCGTTGATGGGTAGTGAAGATTTCAGCCGCTACGCCCAGGGTGGCACGCCGGTTTTCATGTTCTTCCTCGGCACGGTCGCGCCGGAGCGCGTGGCCGAAGTGAAGAAGGAGGGAGGCCGGCCGCTGCCCTCGTTGCACTCGGACCAGTACGCGCCGGTTCCCCGACCGAGCATCGAGACGGGCGTCCGGACCATGAGCATGGCGGTGCTCAACCTGCTCAACAGGTAGAAGGCAGGGCGAGCCGGAGCGTCAGCCCTTGGAGGAAAGCGCCTTCCTCCATCTCACCTGCTCATCTTCTGTGAGGATGTCGGCGGGCCCAAGCCCAGATGCTGGACCGCCTCCAACAGCTCCTCGGGCTGAAAGGGCTTGCGGACGCTGCCTACCGCGCCGACAGGCGTGGGCTCGGCAGAAGCGGTAACGACGAGCACGGGGATGGAGGCAAGCTGCGGATTGTTTTGCTTCGCACGGAGGAACTCTCGGCCATCCAGGACGGGCATGGTCAGGTCGAGCAGGATGAGGTCCGGGGGTCCGACGCGCCGCAAGTAGTCGAGCGCCTCCTGACCATTGGCCGCGCAATCCACCCCATAGCCTTCCCATTGCAAGATCATGCGCATGGCCTCGCGAATGACTGCGCCATCTTCAATCACGAGGATTTTTTTCTGCGACGGCATGCACGCTTCCTCCTGGACCTTGGCTTGCTGTACCCAGGTGGAAGTAGCAAGTCTGATGCCGTTGGCGGTGTCGCAACGGTCGGGGGTGCCGGCGACGCGCCTGCGGGCACGGCCAGCAGGCCAGCCGCCTGCACCACGGACCGGAAGTCGCCCTTACGCCGCGGCGCGTTGCTCGTCCTCCAGGGGAATCGGCGGTGCCTCCACGGAGGTTTTTGGGACGCGCGTGCTCAGGACGCGGAGTACGGCTGGCAAGAACACCAGGGCCGTCAACATGCAGCAGCCGACTCCAAGCGTCAGGATGAAGCCCAGGCCGATCAGGCCGCGATGGCTCGAGATCATCAAGACCCCGAAGCCAAGCATGGTGGTCAACGCGGCAACCATGATCCCTTGGCCGGTCGTATGGCTGAGCGTGTAGGCGCGCCGTTGGGTCCGGCGCGACAGATAGTCGTGCAGCACGTGGACGCCGTTGTCGACGCCCACGCCCACGATCAAGGGGAAGGCGATCATGTTGGCTGGATTGAGGGGCCAACCGCACAATCCCATGACACCCAGGGTCATTATCATTCCCATGCCCAATGGCGCCAGGGCGACCAGCGTGTGCCGGAGCGTACGGAAGTCTGCGAGCAGAACCGCGACGATGGCTCCCAGGGCGTAGATCCCTGCCCAGAGGAAGCCGTTCTTCATGGCCCGCAACCCCTCCAGCGTCGAGAACGGCTTGCCGGTGGCCTCGGCATCCACACTGTGGATCCGGTCGACAAAATGGGCCAGCGGGCCGTAGTCCCACAGAGATTCCTTGCCAAAGACACGCAGCAGCCATTTACCGCTCTTGCCGATGTAGCGCTCGCGCAGGTCGGTTGGCAGATCCGCAAGCGTAATGGTGGCCGGTGTGGAAACTTCACGCAGGCGATGCAAGTCCTCGGCCAGGTCCGTGGCCAGGCGCTGTTCCAGGTCCTGAAGCCGTCGGGCCGCGGCTGAGGTCGGCGTCTCCCCCAAACACCGGCGGAGTGCTAGCAGGCTTCGCCGCAGTTCTCCCAGCAGCGGCTGCGGGCTGGCATCGGCCAAGGGTTGAAGCTGGCCGATGAGACAATTCAGCTCCGCCTCCAGATCACTCGGATTGGGCCGGCCATGGGGAATGGGCCTGCCGCGCTCCGGGAGACGCTGCAAGCGGTGCTGGATGTCACGCAATTGCTCCAGCTTGTGGGGCTGTTCGAGGGGGACCAGCGACGCGACTTCAACCACGCGGCTGACCTCGGGCAATTGCTCATAGCGTGCCTTGTGTGCCAACGCCTCGGCCTGACTGGTGGTGTAGCTCAACGCATGCCAGCTGGCACCGGCCGTGCGCTCGATCAGCTTGAGTTCCCACTTTACCGATTCGAGATCCCGCGCCTGGAGATGCAGCAGGTTGTGGTCATAATAGACCCGGCAGGCGCAGACACCCAGGACGAGCGTAACGATCACGCTGACGCCGATCACTTTCCAGGGTCGTGCGGCCAGGATCGGTAGCCAATGCTTCTCCTCTGTCGCCTCCGACTCGCGGGACGCAGACCACAGACGGGTGGCCGGGGTGATTGGCACGGGGAACCGACGATGATCAACCAACTTTAAGAGAGCGGGCATCACGGTGAAGCAAGAGAAAGCGCACAGGAGAACCCCACTGCCCGCGATCCAGCCGAGTTCACTCACCGCGGGGAAATCGGCCAGCATGGCGGCGTAGAACGCCAGAGCCGTCGTCGTGGCCGCAGTCAAGATCCCCGGTCCGACGCTGGTGGCGGTGTTGCGCGTGGCGGTGAGCACATCGGCTCCGGCTGCTCGGTCTTGTTCATAGCGCGTTACCCACAAGACGCCATAGTCCCCCATGCCGATGAGCATCATGGCAAAGGTGGCGGACAGGATATTGAGGTGGCCCACGGTCACGGTTAACCAACCACTCGCCCAGGCGGTGCCGACCAGCAGTGTACCCACGGTGAGCAACGGATAGCGCAAGCCGCGGAAGAACACGAAGTAGAGCAGGGCCACCCCGGCCAGGGCCAGCCAGGAGGCCAGGTTGGTATCGTTTTGCGAGGCGACCATCTCGTCGGTTTCCAGGACCGGCAAGCCTGTCAGACCGAATTCCAGTTCCGGGAACGCCGGCCGTACCTTGGCGATGATGGCGTGCATGGCCGCCACACTCTTCTTGTCGGCGGTAAAAGAGCCTTCTTCCTTCACGGGCCGAGTCAGCAAGAACGCCAGCGTGCCATCGCCGCTGAAGAAGTACTGGGGCTCCGCCAACAGATCCTTTTGCTCCGGCGGCTGGGCGAGCAGGCTACCCCAGGGGTTCTGATAGCGGTCCAGACTCTCGAGCGCGGCCGTGGCGCTCTGGCTGATGCGGAGCAGCTGGGTGAGGAACTGGTCATCGGCGGGATTCAGTGTGCGGCTTGGGCTTATTTTCCCGGCGCGATCGCGCGCTTCGTGAAACAGGCTGTATAACGTCAACGACTGCCAAGCGAACGGCCCGACCTCCAGGAGAAGGCTCATGCTCTTGAGATTCTCCTGAATTTGAGCTATTTGGTCGCTGCTGAGAAAGAGCAGGGCGCGGTTGTGCAAAGGGCGTAGATCCACCTTATAGAACAGGCGATCGAAGTTTTCCGGTTGGCGCTGGACTTCGGCCGCCAGGACATCCAGAGCCTCCTGCATGCGCGACCGCTGGGCCCCTTCGACCACGACCACGATATCATCGTCCTGGCCGAACTCCGCGAGGTATTGCCGCCAACGCTGCTGGTAATCCTTGTGCGGGTTGAGGAGATCGCTCCGTTGCGTGCGATACTCCAGACGCGTCGTGAAGACGTAGGTGGAGACCGCCCCGATCAGGACCGCGGCGGCAAGCACCGGCCAGGGAAAGCGGTAGACGAAGGTTACCAGGTGCACCAGTAGACGGTGCACCCATGTGGTCTCTTCCGGATGGACAGGTTCCGTGTTCATCTCTTCCGTTTGCCTCCTTGCTCCGGGAGATGCCAAGAGGCGCGATTGTAGGGTAGGTGGTTGCTTCTTGCAAGGCGAACGAAAAAACCCCGCCGCTCGCTGCCTGGAGGCTTTGAGTCGGCGGGGCCGGAACAGAGAAGAGGCCAGCGAGAGCTTATGTTCGGGCCTGAAGCGGCGGCTGTCAATGATTTTTTTTCATTTTCTCGACCAATCGACCAAGTTTTCCTGCGGGGGGCTCTGTTCGCCTGTCTGCGTCGCTCCCACGGGCCTCCAGGGCAGGATTAGCGCTTGTCTTCTGCCTTGGCTTCCACGATTTTCGCGACGGGGGCGCTGAGCAGTTTGGCCACCTCGGCGGACAACGTCTGGGCATTCTTGCCATCCCGGGTGCACCCGGGCAACACCGTGACGACGGTGCCTCCCTTGTCGATCAGGATGTTCGTCGGCATGGTCTTGGCGTCGAAGCTCTTCCACAGCTCGCCCTTGGGGTCCGATACCCACAGGAAGCGGACATCCTTCTTGGCGACATAATCACTCGTTGTTTCGGGTGCTTCGCGAAAGACGGCCAGTGTCTTGAGGCCCTGGGTGTTATAAGCGGCCTGGAGCTTTTGGAAGTAAGGCAACTCGTGGTCGCAGCCGGTGCAGGCGCAGGTCAGGCGAACCAGGACTGGGCCCTCCTGCGTAAGTTTGCTCAGATCGTAGGTCTGCTTCCCATCCGGGGATCGCAGGACGATGTTGGGGGCCTTTTTGGTCGGCTCCTCTGCTCGCGCCATGGCTGAGAGCATCACAACAGCCATGGCAACGGAAAACGCGCTTCGCATGTACAACCTCCATCAGTCAGAGTGGGAACACAACCGCGGCTGGCTAGCCTGTGCTGCCTGCCCAGGCGTCGGCCTCACGGAATGGGGACGTCCAAGAGCGTGAACGGCACTTCGAGCAGCAGGGTGCGCCGACCGTGAAGAACCAGCTTCGCTGCTTCTGGCTGGCTTTCGGAACGCCGGTAGACCAGCAGCAAGCGTTGTGTCATGCCACTGCCGGCTGCGGTCAACTCGGACTCGGTAACTTCCAACGGGATCGGTTGGCCGGCGGCGTCGGACAGGGTCAAGTTGGGGGGCCCTCCCACGTTGAGATCGCGGACGATCCCGCCTCGACCACGGCCGTTCATGGCGATTGCACGATTGCCGCGCAGGATCGCCGCACCGCCCCCCAACATCGAGATCGGCATCGGTTGCTCGACTTCCAGACGCAGGCGCACGGTTCCATCCGGTTGACGCGTGAGTTCGACAATTTTGAGAGATTCGCCCTCCGCACCACGGAAGATCTGGCCGGCACTCTTGAGCAGATTGTCCACCGTGATCAGGGGCTGTAGCGGCGTCTGCACCTGCGCTGCAATCGTGCCGCTGACTTCCTTGAGCCGCTTCGTCGGCAAGATACCGCTCTGCAAGCGCACCGGGTATCGGCGCGGGTTCGACAGAGGCAACCCCGTGTCTGGGTTCAGGAGGGCGATCCCATTGCCGGGTAATAGTTGCCCGCCCAGGGGATTCGCCGAGCCCGAGAGGGCCGGCGCGAGCGCTTGGTCGTGCTCATCGATGGCTCGGTCAATACGGACCTCCAGGATACTCTGCCACTGGATTCGGGCTTCAGGCATCACGTCCAGGGTAAGCAGGTATTCGCCAGCGACGTGGAGGCGATCCTCGATCGGGGCGGTGCTGGGCAAGGCCAGCACCCGCACGGAACTGGACCGGCAACCTGGCAACAGGGGCATCTTGCCCTCGACGAGCACCCAGCGGGTGTCGAGGTTGCTGCGGCTCTCGTAACCCCGCTGGATGATCCGTCCCGCGCCATCGGCCACCTGGAGAGTGGGTCGGGTATTCGGCAGCAAATCCCGTTCGACTAGCCCTGCGGCGTGACAGAACTGCTCCAATGCTTCCCAGAAGGGGAGGTCGTCAGTCTGCACGGTGACTTTTCGGAATGCCAGGCTGACCGGATCCGCCTGAAGTTGGATGGGATAGCCGGTTCGCCGCGCCAAATCGCGAACGGCCTCAGGGACAGAGGTATCTTTGTAGGCAAGGCGGAGCCGTTTCGGCTCCAGAAGCTTGGCCACTTCGAGGCGCCGGTCGATGCGTAAGACCAGGTCTTCGGCCCGCCGACGGATTTCGGCGTCTTCGCTGCGGCTGGCCGACCGTAGCGCCGGCAAAGCCGGTGCCCCAACCACGTCCAGCGCTAGCGTCGCCGCTTCTCGATCCTGATGCTTGGCACTGCCGAGCTGAGCCACCAAGGCCGCTATCTTCTCCGCTTCACTCTCTGGATCGGCCGCGGGCAAGGCCACCTTCCAACCAAGCACCAGGCTTGCCACAAGAGCCGAGATCCAGCCGCTAGTACGCATATTCGAGGTTCCTCGGCACGACGGGAGAAGGCGGACGCAATCCTCTTGCCTTCTTTCCGACCCAGTCGGCGGACGACGGTGATACCTGTGTCCCCTCCGGCGCTCCTGTCACGGTAGGGTCACATTCTGGAATGTAAAGGGTACCTCCAGGGTGACGCTCCGGCTACCAGAAAATACGAGCTTGCGCGCTTTTCCTTGGTCCACAACGGGCTTGAAGAGTAGCGTCACATCGCGCGTCACGATTGGGCCGTTCGCCCGCGTCTGCTGTTGAAGCACCGAAGGCCGGTTGAAGGCTTTCCCCTTGTCATCCAGGAGGGATAACCCCAGATAGCTCCAACCGGCGAACGGCAAGGCTCCAGCCGGGCGACCGGGGGCCACGGGGATGGGCATCGGGACTGGCTGGCCGGCAGGAAGAAGCTGGATCTGTGCCGCCTGGATCGGCAGGACGACGCCGGCCCCCAAGCCTTGCGGGCCCACGCCCGGGATCACCTGGGGCGGCGCTTGCATTTCGGCTCGCACCCTGACCTGGCCATCGTCCAAGCGCGCCACCTCGAGGACCTTCAAATAACCGCCTTCAGCGCCTTTGGTGAGCTGACCAGCCGCTTGCAGGATGTTGTCGACCCCCAAGAGCGGCTGCGGACCGAGCTGGACCTGGGCCGAGATCCAGCCGTGGATTTCCTTCAATGCCTTCGGCTTCCGCTCGGGCGCGGTGATCCAAATGGGTAGCTGCTGGCCACCGCCCAGACGTTGCGACGCCGCCTGGAAGGACGCCAAACGGACATTGCTCGCGCGGGCTGGGCCCGCCACGTTTCCAGCCGCCGGCGCCGAAGATAGTTGCTGCCCGTCGTCATCGACAACTTGTTCGAGGCGCGCCTCCGTCAGTGCAAAGGATTCGTGCCTCGGTTCGGGCGCAACCTCCAGAAGCAGGGGGATGGGTCCTGTGCCGGCGTCGTCTCCGAGGCGGCGTGTCGGCACGGGTGCGATCCGAAAGCGGATGGAACCAACATGATACGTCGCGATGGAATCGACTTTCCCGTCGCCGAGGACGATGAGTCCCTTGCCGGCCACGGCCGCGCTCGTCCTGGAAGCTATTCCCACCGCCGCCTTCGGGACCGGTAAGGCACGTGGAACCTGTACGGTGGGGAGGCGCAGGTTCGTTCCCCCCAACTCAACAAGGCCGGCGGCCTCACAGAATTGTTCCAAGGCCTGCCAGAACGAAGTGGGTCCGGTGTCCACCGTCACAGTACGGCCGGCCAGTTTTCGGCCTTCGTCCTTGAGCAGAATGGCATAGCCGGTCCTCTTGGCGAGGTCTGCCACCGCCTCGGCCACCGGGCGCGCCTGGTACTTCAGGTGGACCGGCGTCGCCGCCAGGATCCGATCCCTCTCGGTACGCTGTTCGATCTTCTTGATTAAGACTTCGGCGCGGCGGCTGACTTCGATGTCGTCGCTCTGAACCGCCTCGCGCAGCGCCGACAGGGCGGATGTGCCGAGGGCGTCAAGTGCGTGCGTCGCCTGTTCTCGCTCTACAAACTTGGTGCTGCCCAGCCGGCGAATGATTTGAGCCACATCCTGCGCAGGGCTTACTTCCTCCGCCCACGAACTCCATGCCGCGCACCAGCTGAGTCCCCAGCCCAGCAGCAGAGTCAGGATCAACCAGCGGCTCCGCATCATCAGGCACTCCTTGTCAGCCAGTCCTCGCCCCAGGTTCCGGGGCAGGTTGCCTCGCAGGGGGAACGAGGCGCGGGGTTCCAGGTTATTCTATGAGTTGGCCAAGCTCTCGGGTATCGGTGTCGCCCCCAGCCGGTCGGACTTGTTGCCGGAGCGTAGCCACAAGCGTCCGCACTTGTGAGCTGCTCCAGACCACAAGCGAGGACGCTTGTGGCTATGTTTTACCACAGATCGGTTTGTCCTCACATTCGGCCCGCCGCCTCAAGGTCGCTCTCCCAGCCAGTCCCGTTGCCGCCGAAGGACCTCCAGGAGGTCCGGGTCGTGCGGTTGGGCGCAGCTCGCCGCGATGGCATCCGGATCCGTGAAGAGGACCGTGCTCTCCGGATCAAAGCGGACGATCCACTTGCCGGCCGGCTCTCGCTGGATCCCTGCCAGGCGAGCCCCGAAGACCAGGCGCTGCGGGTTCTGGAGCGGAAGGTCCTGGAGCAGCGTCAGGTCCTGGATTTCCACGCGGGCCGGCACCACGCCGTCAAACAGGCGGTAGTCCAGATGGTAGTGTCCGCTCGCGTCGCGCCAAACCTGGGCGTCGAAGACTACCGCCGCGCCGGCATAGCGCCGCGCGAACGCTGCTTGGCGCTCCCGTTCTTGCTGTCCGGCCAGACGACGCAGGATTTCCTCGAGCGACTCGCTCAGGAGATCTCCCAGCAGGACAGCCTGTCGCCACAAGTGCGTCAATTGGTTTCGCTCCGTCCTCGCCAGCAGGTCCGGATACTGATCGCGCTGGCGCACGGCCGTGTTCAGCTCCTCGGCAGCCAATTGGAAGTTTCCTTGGCGCAGCGAGTTGCGGCCGGCGTCCACATGGGCGCGGATCTCCAGGAGCACCTCGATCGCTGCGGTGGGCCGGGTCAGCTCCGGCGACGCCGAGCGAAACCGGAGCACGCCACCTAGAGCGGCCAGGACGAGTAGAGCAGTCACGGTGACCCCAAGCCGCCAGGGGCGCCGCAGGCGCTCCGGCCCGGCCTCGGCTTGGGCTGGGGCCACCTGCATGGGTCCGTCGCGAACCATCGGCAGTGGACTGAGCGGTAGGACGAAGAGCTTTCGCCCACAGGCTCCACAAGGCACGCTTTGATACTTGCTCTGCCGAGTTCCGTTCACGATCCGCCCGCAGGGGCAAGGCAACGCAAATCGCACCGCGGGCGCAGGAGGCACTGCACGAGGCCCCCACCATCGCCGGGCTCTGCTCAGGGCGTCCCACACCGGCAGGCTCCTCAGCTTCGCGGAGTGTGGACCACGGCATCCCGCTTCCACGCGCGTGGTCCTTTCAGTCCCAGGTTTTGCCCGTGTGCCAGCTCCGCCGAGACCGCTTCGAAGCACTCGAGGTTGTGCTGCATAAACGAGGTCGCTTGCCTCTCGAACTCGACCTGGGCACCGCGCGCCTTAAGCACTATCCCCTCGGCGACCAATTCCTCGGCTTCCTGATCGAAGCGTCCCTGGAGACGGTCAAAGCTCTCGCGCGCCAGGGCCCAGGAGTCCGAGTCACTCTGCAAGTGTTCGGCCGCGCGATAGACCCGCCACCAGAAACTCTGCGCCGTCACTTCGAGGCCAGCGGAGGTAAAGGGCTCCGGCAGATCGCCCTCGAGGAAAATCGGAAAATAGATGCCGCTGCACGGCGGTCCGAAGGCGCACCACGCCAGGGGCAGGCTCGTGTCTTTGGCCGACAGGCGCGTTACCATGCTGGCCACCGTTGTCGGTCCCGCGAAACCAACGGCGTGCTGGCATAGAAAGATCGGTTCTTCGATCGTCAGGGTTGGCTTCCAGTCTTCCCAGGAGACTTCATCATGATCGCTGAGCAGGCGCCGCAGGAAGGCAGTATCGATATGGCCGTTTTGCTGTTGCAATCCCAACGTCGCGCGTCCCCAGCGGCGCAGGCCAGCCCTCAGCTCTTCATAGCGCTCGCCGAGGGCCCCCGCAAAGTCGAGCTTGCTGCCATCGGCGGGCCACCAGCCCTCTGCGATGGCGTGGGTCGCCAGCCCATGGGCGATGCGGTCCCAATCCTGGCGCATCACGCGCGCGTCGCTCACGGCTCGAACCTCGCCGATCTCCTGATAGACCCAATAGGGCCCGGCTGCTTCGACGGCGATCGCTTCCCGGCCGTCGGCGATCAGAAAAGCATGATCGGCTTCCATCTGTGCCGGGCAGCCGGGATATCGGCCCTGGCCGAAACGTTCAATGAGATCGGTGAGGAGGTCTACTCCGTGGCGTGCACTTCGACATCGTTCGAGAATGAGGCGGACCAGGTCGGTTCCCAGCAGGCCCGGCCCGGCGCAGGACAGCGTCGGGCGCAAGGCCGTGCAGCCGGCTGCAACCTGGAACTCGTTGACACCATGGTCGTAGCCCCAGAAGCCGAGCGGTTGGCTGCCCAACACGGTGCAGGTTTGCCTGGCCTGGGGCAGCTCCAGGTACTGAGTGCGAAGCCGTTCTCCGGCGGCATAAGTCCGTCCCAAAGTGCGGCGCAGCGGTTGGCACGAGCGTGCCCTCCGGTTGCTGTTCTGGCCGAACAACGTCTCGCCATCCACCGTGGCTCGTCCAAGAGCCACCACTAGGTTGCATCCCATCGGCGCTTACCTCCTTCGCTGAAGTTCCCAAGGGCCAGATAGGACGGGAGAGATTAAGCAGCACGGACGCCGATGGACTCCCCATGGACGTCCTCGTTCGGTTATTGGACCACAGTTGCGCCGACACCGCAACAGCTGGCCCAAGATTCGGCCGCGGTCCCCGGCAGCGGCGGGCCCGAGTGTACGAATTGCAAGAGATGGGAAGGTGCGGAAGCAGGGAGATCCTTGCGTGTCGAGGCGAACTCTCCTCTTAGTTGGACAGCGCCACTTTCTCGACGGCGATGACGGAAGTTATAGGGAGAAAACAACATACAGTTCAGGTGGACGATCGGGGAATGCAGGACTTTATGCGTTCGGCGTCAATGCCGAGAGATTTCAGTCGGGCCTTTCGCGTTTTGGTGTGAGACCGCCGCGCTTGGGCATTGCGACGCTGGTAGTACCGCTGTTTGGTTAGCTCTCGTTCGAAACGTTCTGCCCTCGTGAGTTGCCCCGCCGCGGCTTCCAACCAGGCGTTCATGGCCCGCCGCACCTGTTCCATCGTTAGGTGTTCCAGCGGGTCGTCGCGCGGCGTCGCGGCGTCGAATTGCTGCCGCATCCGAGCGCAGAACAAGTGGCTCAGTTGCGTCAGGTAGAAGTGACGGTGCAGGCAACGCCAGCCGCG
>JBGQLF010000097.1:0-13158 GCA_041499985.1 Gemmataceae bacterium | reverse complement strand
GGGATGCGAAGGGTGAGGTCAGTCGGCTCCGCTTGAAGCGCGGGGCCGGCCCAACACCCACGAGGTGTCGCGTCGGACACTTCTCCCCACTCTACCCGAGGCTTCCGGCAATCGCAATTGGGGAGCGTCAGACCTGTTCCTGTTCCAGGGTCTCGGCGTTCGTTGGCAGGCCGCGCGCGCTACGGATCCGGTCCACTTCGCCCATCACCTCCTCCAACACCAGAGCATTGCGGCGCAGGGCGCGGTATTCCACGGTGAAGGCCCAACCGTTGATCAGAAGCGTGATGACCGCCAGCGTGGCATGAATGGTCCAGGGCCAGACTTCGACATGCGCCCCGGCGCCCGCCGCAGCCGTGGCAATGGTGATCAGCATGGCACACAGGGCCGGTGGAAACGTGCCTCGTTTCAGCTCCCGCGTCAGGCGGGGCAACGCTGCATCCGGTAGGTTGTAAGCCAAGCCGACTTCCTTGACCCAGCGGCCGGTGCCCAAGAAATAGGTGAAGATGAGGCAATGAACCAGCAGGGTCAGCAAGGCGACGCTCAGGCCCAGGAGAAAATGCAACCAGTAGGTCGGATCCTCAGGATGGCGCACCCCATCGCGTAACTTGGAAGCAACCCCGACGCCGAAGCTGGCGAGCAGCCCAAACGTGTTGAGGACGGCCAGAGTAGTAAAAATGCGCGTCATGAGCAGGCCAAAGGTAACGGGTACACGGCTTGGCGACGCCCGACGGGATTGGGGAACCGCCGCGTCCTGCGCCGCAATGCGGGCGCCGTCAAGCTTTCAACCCGTGACGAAGGGTTCCGCAAAACGCAGCCGTATCTTTATTCGTCCTTTGTGGAGACCCCGTCCCTCTGGGGAGGAGCCAGCCGCGAAGAATTTGGTCTCCTGCTGCGTTCGGGCGCTATAATAGAGCACGAGCGGAAGCCCACACGCAGCTGGCCAGCTGCTAGCGTGGCACATGCTCGGGACGCAGGCACGGCTGAATACAAGGCGCGTATGGTCGCGGCATGGCTAGCACTGGCAAACGCGGGTCTACGTGGCCGCCCCCGGATCTTGGATCCTCGTTTCCTCTGGGCCGCGCTCGCCTTCGCGGCGGCGATCGGCATGGGCTACCTGGTCATCCTGTGGGTTGACCGGTGGCGCAAACGGACGGTCCAGTACCAGCTGAGCGCTCGGGACGAGCTAGCGCAGTACCAAACATTGTATGAGCGGGGCGAGCTAAGTCAGGAGGAGTTCGATCGGATCCGGGCCTTGTTGACGCAACGCCTTTGCCAGGCACTGGATGTGCCTACTACCTCGCCCTCCGCTGTCCCCGAACAGGGGAGTCAGCCACCGAACGCAGGCGACGCCGGCAGCCCGGCGCCGGGTTGAGGTGTCTCGAAACTCCTTGCGTGCAAATGGGACAGACCGTAAAATTGGGAAATTAGTACTACCAAACTTCTTGCGTGCCAAGCACTTCCTTGGGCCGTAGGGGGAATACAGGGGCTAAGTGATCGGGAAGAGCTGGCCATCAGGCCCCTCCTGCCACGTGCCCGCGTGATCACTCAACGAGAGAACTTGACGAACCCTCCCCGGATCCGGCACAGGGCTGGGTCGGGGGAGACGAAGGAGACCGCATGGCGAATAAAGACTCCGGCGCGGGGAGTGGAGGACGGCGGCCTACCGGGAACACCGGCCGTAACCGCAACGCCTACTGCTCGTTTTGCCGCAAGAGCTACCGCGACGTTGGCCCCTTGGTCGAGGGGCCTGGCGACGTGTACATCTGTGGTGAATGCATCGAGCTTTGTCAGTCCATTATCGATCAGGAGAAACGCCGCCGTGGGGTCTCCAAAACGCTGTTCACGCACATCCCTTCGCCGCGGACGATCAAGGACAAGCTCGATCAGTACGTGATCGGCCAACAGCGCGCGAAGAAGTTCCTGTCGGTCGCCGTCCACAATCACTACAAGCGCCTTAGCCTCGGCGAGGAAGGCCATGGCGAGGTCGAGGTTGACAAGAGTAACATCCTCTTGATCGGCCCGACCGGCAGCGGCAAGACGCTGCTAGCGCGCACCCTGGCCAAGGTGTTGGACGTGCCGTTTGCGATCGGCGACGCCACCACGTTGACGGAAGCCGGCTACGTCGGCGAGGACGTGGAAAACCTGCTCCTGAAGCTGCTGCACGCCAGCGACTTCGACATCGAGGCGGCCCAGCGCGGCATCGTCTATATCGATGAGATCGATAAGATCGCCAAGACCAGCCAAAACGTGAGTATCACACGCGACGTCAGCGGCGAAGGGGTGCAACAAGCGCTCCTCAAGATGCTCGAAGGCACGATCAGCAATGTACCGCCTCAGGGTGGCCGCAAGCATCCGGAACAACAATACATCCAAGTAGATACGACGAACATCCTGTTCATCTGTGGCGGGACCTTTGTCGGCCTCGACAATATCATCGCTCGCCGGATTGGTCGCAAGACCATTGGCTTTGGCAGTAACCCGGAGCAGCGCGAACACAAGCTGGGCGAACTGCTGGGCAAGGTGACCAGCGATGACCTGATCGAGTTCGGCATGATTCCGGAGTTCGTTGGTCGCTTGCCGGTGATTGCCCCGCTGGATCCGCTCGATGAAGAGTCACTGGTACGGATCCTGACCGAGCCGCGCAACGCCCTGGTCAAGCAATACCAGAAACTGTTTGAGATGGAAGGCGCGGAGCTAGAGTTCCACCCGCACGCGCTCAAGGAGATCGCCCGCCGGGCCCGGGAGCGCGACACCGGCGCGCGCGGCTTACGCAGCATCGTCGAAGACATCATGACGGAGATCATGTTCGAGCTGCCGGACATGGAATCCAAAGGAAAGTACACCGTTACCGATGCCGTGGTCCGCGGCGAACAGCCCCTGTTCGATAAGCAGCCCACCACGGACAAGAAGAGCGCTTGAGGAGAGGTCTTTTATGTTTAGCCGCGAGCTTCGGGCGAGCGCTCCCTTCGCGCTCGCCCGAAGCTTGCGGCTAAACGGGCGCTGGACGAGTTCGCCTGCTTCTGGGATCTCTCACCGTGACCCGCCCCAAACCGCCTCTGGCTCGCCTCAGTGAATTGACTCCGGGTCAATTCGCGGATTTCTTCGCTCTGCTGAGTGAACGCGCCAAGAGCGCCACCCGCGAAGGCAAACCCTACTATATGTGCCGCTTCCGCGATGCCCGGCGCACGGTCGCCTTCATGGTGTGGGCGGACGGCGGTTGGTACGAGGCTTGCGAGCACGACTGGCGCGAGGGGCAGTTCTATAAGATCCGAGGCACGTACGGCGAGCACGAGCGCTACGGTCCACAAATCGACATCCAGAATGTGCGTCCGGTGACCGAGAGCGATCAGGAGGACGGTTTCCGGATAGCCGATTTCCTGGATAGCTCGCGCTTTGACCCCGAGACCATGTTCGGGGAGCTCACGCAACTGGCTGAGGCACACATAGCCGATGCGCCGCTACGCCGCCTCGTCATCACTCTGCTGCACCGCCATGCCAGCCCGTTCAAGCAACTCCCCGCCACGCAGGGCAAGTTCTATCCGTTCATCGGTGGTTTGCTCGAGCACACGCTGTCTGTCACGCAGACTTGCCTGCAACTGGTGGACAAGTATGCGGCGCGCTACACCGAACTGCGCCCGCCCTTGAACCGTGATTTGGTCGTGGCCAGCGCGATTCTGCACGACATCGGTCGGGTGCTGGAGTTCACGGACGACCCGGTGACGGCACAAGCGACGGTGCCAGGTAGGCTCTTCGGCCATCTGCTCTTGGGGAGAGACTTGGTTCGGGATACGGCCCGCGAGTTGGGCGATGTCCATCCCGAATTGCTGCAACTCCTCGAACACATTTTGGTCGCGCATCTGACACTGCCGGAGTGGGGGTCGCCGCGTCTGCCACTGGTGCCGGAGTGCCTCATCGTGCACCATGCGGACGATCTTGACGCCAAGCTGGAAATGTACGTGCGCTGCCTCAGCCGCGACCAGACGCCTGGCCCGTTTACGGCACGGGATCCCGTGCTGAACCGTCCGTTGTACAAGGGTCGGAGCGTATAGAGGAGGTAATGGTGCCTTACGGTCGATGCGACGGTTCCTGACCGAGGCGGGAGTTACCCCAGGATGGAATACAAAGGCTACGTTGGCCGGGTCGAATTTGACGACGAGGCTGACCTCTTCCACGGCGACGTCGTCTCCACGCGTGACGTGATCACCTTCCAGGGAGCAACTGTGGAGGAGCTGCGCACCGCCTTCCGCGACTCGGTCGAGGATTACATCGCTTTTTGCGCGGCACGGGGCGAGGAACCGGAGAAACCCTTCTCAGGCCAATTTGTCACCCGCGTCAGTCCCGCCTTGCATCGCAAGATCAGCATGGCGGCCTCGTTGTCGGGCAAGAGCCTTAATGCCTGGGTGGCCGAACAGCTCGAAAAGGGCACCCAGATCCCCGACACTCATGCGAAAGTAGGTGTAGGGAAGCCACGGCCCCGCTCCAGGCCCAAGAAGACTGGGGAAACCCATCCGCACGTCTGAGCATGGAGTCTTGGGGGGCACAGGGTGCGCCAGGAGACACGCGGGCGCATCCGCGCGTGAGTGTCTCGCCCGGGTATCCGTCCCTCCTACCGGGCCGCATTAGAGGGGGGTTTTCCCTCCGACGCCGTCGCCGGAGGGGCGAAGAACTTTTCCGAGTCCTGAAGTTCAAAGGCGGGGCTTGGCAGCTTCGAGCGCACGCTCTCACAGCCGACACAGAGAAGGGTTGCAAACGCTAACGCGATGAGTTGCCGCATGACTAGCCTCCTTGCTAGAATCCCGACTCGCCATTCATCGACAACGCCCGCCCTGAACTTTAGGTCCTCCGTGCAGCATCGGAAGCGAACAGCACGCTTTTCCTGGTGCGCGTAGTGAAGAAATAAGGACTTATGGAAACTCGGCTGGCACCGACGCTTTCCATAAGTCCAATGTGAAGAAGGAGTTCAATTCGGCTTCTTGTCAAACACCAGGTCCGTCCAGCCGATCATCATCTCCTCCCAGGTTTGATCCCCCCAGCGCACGCTCTGGGTCGGGTCGGGGTTGTTCTGATTCTTGTCCGAATTGTCGAAATGGGCGATGCAATGAATCTTGGTTCCCTTGGTCAGGGCAACCGGCGGTTCACAGCGATAGACGCTTTGCCAGTTGAAGTTGTAGCGCGGCACGGAAAGCAGTGTCTCCTTGCGGCCATCGGGATAGATCGCCTCGTACAAGAAATCCTTGCCACGCAGGTGCATGTGCGGCATGAAATTCAAAATGTGGGCATCCTCCTTCAGAGGGGGCCACCAGGATTGCACTTCATAGCCGTCGGCTCCGGGCGGAATGCGGAACTGCGGATTCATGACGGCCGCGGTGGCAACCGCTTGCTCCGGTGGTTCCTTGGCGAAAATCACCCCAGCGCAGGAGATATCCTTCGCGGGAACGCCATTGGGCGTGTAGTGCATCTGGAAGACCAGCTTCGAGCCGGCCGGCACCTTTTTGCCCACGCCAGGGGGCAGAATCAGGGGCATGTCACCGGGCGCCGTGCCGCACAGCACGGGCGCGTTGCCCTGCTTGGGCACGAAGTGGTGGCCGGGCGCGACGATGAAGACCACGATGTGGTGGACCACCGAGGTGGCCCCTGGCCGGGCTTCGGCGCGCACCACCCATTTGTCCTCCGTCAAACCCGTGTCCACCTCGATATACTGGTATTCGATGCCATTCTTGGGCCCCACGGCCGGGACTTCGAACGGCTCCTTCATCGTGTAAATCGCATCGGGCTTGCCGATGGACCATCCGGAGATCCACTCCCGAGGCGCTGGCAGGTCCTTGTCATCGCCTTTGGGGCAGCCCTGCTCGATCCAACCCAGAAGCGCCTGGCGCTCCGTTGGGTCAAGCCGCCGGTCGTTGGAGAACTTGCCATAGCGCGGATCGGCGTGCCAGGGAGGCATGCGGTTCTCCTGGATCACTTCGCGGATCGTCTCGGACCAGGCCGTCGCATCGTCATAGGATTGCAGTGCCATCGGGCCAATCTGGCCGGGCCGGTGACACTCTTCGCAGCGGTTTTGTAGGATCCGCGCCACCTCTCGGTTGTAGGTGACCGTGCCGTCGCTTCTCGGCTTGAAGGAACGGGCGATTAGGCAACCGGCAACCGGGATGGCAGGTTGCGAAACAGGCTTGCCGGCAAGAACCTCGCCGAGGGCGAGGACCAGGTCCCGGCGGGTCGGCTGCGACCGCTTGTAGCCAATACCAAACTGATCATCGATGCGGCCCTGGTAACGGACCTGGCCGTTCGCGTCCAGAACAAAGACCTCCGGGGTACGTTGGGCACCGAACTGATCGGCGACGACGTTGCCGTCATCCTTGAGCACGGGGAACGGGATGCGGTTGCTCTTGGCGTGTTCGGCGACGCGGGCGGGAGTATCTTGAATGTTGGCGTTTATCGCCAGGATCTGCACGCCCTGCGGCGCATACTCGTTGTGCAGCTCGATTAGGCGCGGCAGGTAGGCATTGTTGATTGGACATTGAGTGCCCACAAACACCACCACCACGGCCTTCTTGTCCTTGAAACTGGCCAACGAAACCCGGGCCTGGTCTCGCGGATCGGTCAGCGTGAAGTTGGCGGGCTGCTTGCCGATGCTATTGGCCGGCGCCTTGTCCGCGCTCACCCCCAACCGGCTCGAGAGCAAAGCGACCAAACCGGCCAAGGTCAAAAGCATCAGGAACCGTTTCGACATACGCTACTCCTTAACTCCTCTCAGTGCCTGTTCGGAATTGGGTAGGCGTTCCCCAAGTGACTTGCCGCCTCAGTCTCTGCAACTCGCCCCATTCTACACAACCCTCGCGATCGAGGCTGCTGCAAAATACTGGGGGCAGGGCCTTGCGTGCGCCAACCCTCAATCACTTGCCGGCCGAGGCGTCGGGGTAAATGTAATCGACGAAGCCGATCATCATTTCTTCCCAGGTCTGCTCACCCCAGGTCACCGTCTTGGTGGGATCGGGATTGTTTGGGTTGCCAGGCGAATTATCGAAGTGGGCCGTGCATTCGATACGAGTGTTGGCCGGTAGCCGAATCGGGTTTTCCAGCCGATAGTTGCTCTGCCAGGCGAAGTCATAGCGTGGCACCACGAGCGG
This sequence comes from Gemmataceae bacterium, assembly GCA_041499985.1. GTDB lineage: Bacteria > Planctomycetota > Planctomycetia > Gemmatales > Gemmataceae > JBGQLF01. Next base: position 6,031 of record JBGQLF010000097.1, on the reverse strand, counting down.
GATCTCGGTCTTACCATCGGCATAGACAACACGATACTCGAAATTCTTGCCGCGCAGGTGCATGTGGGGCAGGAAGCTCAAGAGCAGCGCTTCCTTCTGGAATGTCGATGCGGAAGCCACCTCATAGTTGTCCGCGCCTGCTGGAATGGCGAAGCGCGACTGGGCAATGGCGCGCGTGTGTACTTCATACTTGGGCGGCTCCTTGGCGAAAATGATCCCGAGCGAGGATTGATCGGTCTGCTCCGTGCCATTGGGGGTGTAGTGCATCTGGAAGACGAGCGTGTAACCCTTGGGGATTCTCTTGGCCATGCCGGGCGCGAGGACTAGCGGCATATCACCCGGAGCATAACCGACCAGGAAGCCGTTGCCAATGCCGTCTTCATGTCGCTCCCGGCGCGTGGCACCCGGCGGCATGATGTAAGCGATGATGTGGTGCACCACCGCGCGGTTGCCCGGCTTGGCCTCGGCGGCTTGTACCCAGACATCTTCCTTGAAGTTGGCGGCTACCACAAACCACTGGTAGGGCACGCCTCGCTTCGGCGCCTGTGCGGGAACCGTGAAGGGGTTGGCCATGGTATACACGGCGTCTGGTTTGCCGATGATCCAACTGCTGGCGAACTCGCGCGGCAGCGGCAAGTCCTTGTCCTCGCCTTTGGCGCACCCTTGATCGATCCAGTTCAGCAACGTGTCGCGAGCGGCCGCGGCCAGGCTCCGATCGTTGAGGAATTTGCCATGGCGCGGGTCTGCGTACCAGGGCGGCATGCGTCTCTCGTGTACCACCTCGCGAATCGTTCCCGACCAGGCCGTGGCGTCCTCGTAGGTCAGTAGCGCCATCGGACCAATCTGGCCGGGCCGATGGCACTCCTGGCAATGGAGCTGAAGGATCGGCGCCACATGCTTGCTGAACGTGATGTTGGCTTCTGCCTTCGGTTTGGTCGCTCGGCTGATGATGCAGCCAGCCACCTGCGTCGTTGGTTGCGTCACCACTTTGCCGGCCAGGACCTGCTCGATCGCTTCCGCCAAATCGCGCCGCGTCGGACTAGGCCGTTTGAAACCAACACCGAACTGGTCATCGATTCGGCCGCGATACAGGACCTTGCCAGCTGGATCGAGCAGGAATGTCTCCGGCGTCCGCTGCGCGCCGAATCGGTCCGCGAGGAGACTGCCCTCGTCCTTGAGCACGGGGAAAGGAAGGGCGTGTTGCTTGGCATGTTCGGCGACGCGGGCCGGGCTATCCTGAATGTTGGCGTTGATCGCCAGGAACTGCACGCCCTGGGGCGCATACTGCTTGTGCAGCTCAGTCAGGCACGGCAGATAAACGTTATTGACTGGACATTCGGTACCCACAAACACTACCACGATGGCCTTCTTATCCTTGAAGCTGCTCAACGAAACCCGAGCCTGGTCTCGCGGATCGGTCAGGGTGAAGTCACTTACCTGCTTGCTGGCCGCTCCCGTGGGCTGGTCGGCGCTCCAGACCACCCGGCTGCACAGAATTGCCAGCAGTCCAAAGCAGAAGAAGAACGCGAAAAACCGCTTGGTCATGGATGAGTCCTTGCTGTCAGCAAAAAAGCCATAGGGACGGTTGGGGGTCGTAAACGCTGCTTCAGCTGCCCCTTGACGCATCTGCCTCCCTGGTTCCGAGGTGAATCCGAACCGTCCGCTCTCATAATCCGGTGGTGGGCACGACGGTCAGTTCCATTTCTTGTTCACCCCGCCTGATCCGCACCACGGTCTCTGTTCGCGCGGAAATCTCGGCGGCGGCTCGATAAGTGTCGGAAACCGTGTCGGTCCAGCGGCCATCCAGGGTCAACAGGCGGTCGCCCGGCTTCAATCCCGCGCGGGCGGCGGCACTACCCGGGAACACTTCCTTGATCGGCACGCCTGCGTCGGCATCGTCCGCCTCCTTGTGGACGACGAAGCCCCACAGGGCTGCCGGCGCCAGCACCTTGGCCGCCGGCTGCCGATTTTGCGACATGGTCATGACAGTTGTCAACATCGCTTGTAGCACATCCGGGGGATCGTAGCCATTGGGCACAAACGTCATCCGCTTCGCCTGGTAGTCCAGTGTCATGCGGTAGCGGGCAAAAAATGGAAAGCCGAGGATGCCCTCGATCGGCCCCAGGACCTGGGCGATGGCTTCCAGGGTCGGATGATCCATGACAATGACCGGGATGTTTTCCGCAGTCAGATCGCCTATTTGCAACGTCTTGACTTTGACAAAATCCGGGCCGGCGAATAGCCCAAATCCCGGTCGGCGTGACTTTTTGTCCACTAACTCGGTTTCCCAGGCGATTTTGGTGCTGAACAGCGTGACGGGGGCGCCGGTGTCAAAGATGACGCGGTAGGGGCCCTTGCCATTGATCTTGATCTGCACCACTATGTGCTTGGTGATCAACAAGTCAAACGGCACGGCGACCGGTTTGGAGTCGGCTTCCGCCACGGCCGGTCCGACGATTAGCCAGAGGAATACGGAGGCCACCAGCACAAAGCGTGTCATGATCAGAGCCCTTCTCTCGCCTTGATACGAATGATCTGCTTGACCTCGCCACGGGTCACGGTCAGCTCAACGGTGCTGCCCGCGAAGAGCTGAGCCGCCACGCGCTGGGCATCGGCAGGGTTCAGAACTACCTTGCCCTGGAGATGCGTGACCCGATCGCCCACTTGCACTCCGGCCGCCGCGGCAGGACTGTGCTCCAGGACCGTCTTAACCGTGAGGCCGTCCGCCGCATCCGCCAGCTCGATACCGAGGAAGCCGCGTGACTTCTCTTCCGCATCCGTTTTCTTGCCCAGCATGGTGCCCAGCATCTTCATGAGACTGCCGATGGCATCCATTCCGCCGCCGGTGGCCTTGCCCTCCAGTCCCAGGGGAGCTGGAGGCGCGTAGTCCAAGCGTTGCCACAGCATTTTGGTTTTGGTGAAGTCGAATTCCAGGCGATAGCGCGCCAGGATGGTGTAGCCGATGATCCCATGCAGCTCGGCGCCTGCCAGGCCCAGTCCATTCATCCCTTCCAGCTGGAAGGGATCCTCAACCCTAGCTCTGAACGGGGCCAAGATGACGCCGCCTTCGATCTCGAAGCGCTGAAGCGTGCCCCAGCCACCCCGGTCCGCCTCGATGCCCAACTTCCGGCAGACCGCGGTCGAGACGAACAGGGCCGGCGCCCCGGTATCGAGGATGAAGTTGAAGGGGCCCTTGCCGTTGATTTTGGCCCGCACCAGGACATGCTTGGTCTCGGTCAGCCGATAGGGGACCAGGTAGCTTGGGCCGGGAGCCGGCTTGCTGTCGTCGGCCCAAATCGACGGGGGCTGGCACAGGGTCAACCCAGTGAGAATCAGAAGCACTCGCATGCGTTCCTTCCATTTTGGAAATAGGCCGTTCCTTCTACCTCCTCGACAACCATACTTCCTTGACCGCCTTTCGGTTTCAAGCGCCTCGCGGCAATTGCGGCGGTCCCGTCGTCACACTTCTTCGCGTTTGCCCAGCTTGTCCCCCCAATCCTGGACTTGGCGTTGCAACTCGGCGAACGCCAGAGGCTTGCGTGGCACCTGGAAGGAGTTTTCCGCCAGGATCACCAGGGCGGACCGCGCGGTGCGCACCCGCTGGACCTCCATCTCCATGCGGCGCAGCCAGTGGGGTACATCGAGCCCCACTCCGGTCGGCGTCGCGGCGAGGTCGTGGAGTTCCTCCTCCAGACGCTGAAGTGCAAGGCCGCCTTCGCCGTGCTGGGCCTCGGCCATGGCCGGTTCGATCAGGGCACAGAGCCGGTCCAGTGCCAGGGGTCGGACGAACGACTCCTCCAGCCGATCGCGCACCGTACGCAGGCGGAAGCCGCGCGTGCGCTCCAATTGCGCCAGCGCCTCCAGATGGCGGGTGGCGCTGTCGCGTGTCAGACGTGTCAGCCCATCCTGCCAGAGGAGGGCCACTTCGCTCTGGTTGCGCCGGGCCAGCACTTCGTGCACCAACATCAATGGCCGGAACTGCCAGGCTTGCCGCTCATAGCCCACCTTGAGCCGCAGGAACTCCAGCAGCAGGATGAGGTTCTCGCCGTAATCCGACTGCATGGTGGTGGTGTTGTAGTCCTTGTACTCCTCGTAATTCTCCACCAGTGCCTGAAGGACAAGCCCGAACCAACGCTCGGCCTCCTCGCGCCGAATGACACCCTCGAGATCGTCAAGCAAGCGCACCGGATGCAGCGGGTCGGGGTTATCGCGGAGGTAATCGAGATGCGCGCCGGCGCCGCGATGGAGGATGCCACGCAGGTTCGCCAGCGTCATGAACTTGGCGTGGAACAGGTCGCCGCCATAGCGCTCGACGAATTCCCGGAGGGCCCTCCAGTCGTCCTCGCGCCGCAGCGTTTCCAGCACCGAAAGTTGCAGTGTTCGGCCGTGGTCGGCCCACAGGCCCAGGAACGGCCGCGCCAATCGTTCCAGCAATTCGGCGACGTCGGCTGGGCGCGCCTGGTCGACTGCGGCCGCATCCACTGCGGTTTCAACCACGGCCTCGTAGGCGATGTCAAAGAGATGGTTGAACTCGGTCACGCCGCGTCCTTGCGGGCGCTGCGCTTGCTCCATGCTCCGCGCGGTCCTCAGTAAGTGGTACGTTTCCCGGACAAGCCCCAGGCGCGGGAGGTTGGCGGCCAGGGCACGCAAGACGCTCTGGGCAACGCGCACGCGGAGAATCTGCCGCGGCTGGCCCCCATCCGCCAGGGGCGTGAACAGGAGCGGCTCCTCTTTGAAGGGATTCAGAAACGCCGGCAGCAGCGTCCGGGCGGCGTGGACGTCGCCCTGTAGCAGCGCTTGTTCGAGCTGGATGGCCGGGGTTTCCCAGGCCACGCCCTCCCGCATCGGGCGCTCGACCTCGGCGTGGACTGCCGGCCGAGCGCCGCGCAACGTACCGGCGGCCATGTAGGTATCCAGGCAGGTGCCGATGACGGCATAGAGTAACTGCTCTTTCAGGACACGCCGTTGGTCGTACTCGACGACCGAGTCATAGGAACCCAACGGCTCGGGAATCGGCGCCTGGGCCAAGGTATCGAGCAGGCTCAGGAGCTGTCCGTGATTGTGCTCGGCCTGAGTCAACCATTGCTCCAGGATGTCGAGCCGTTGTGCCGCCTCAGGGAGTTCGGCGGTCTGCCGGACCGCAATCTGCCACAAGCGGGCCAGAGTCGAGAGGAAGCGCAGCCGTTTGGCGATCCGCTCGCGCTGCTGCTCCAGATCGAACTCCTCGCGGCGGGGTCCGTCATCCATCACGGACCCCTCCTGATTGTCGTCGGCGCTGTCGCGGTAGGTGACGCCAGCGTAGGCCGCACTATATAGATCTTCTTCCTCCTCATCGGACTCGCTCTCGCCCCGTGCGGCGGCCGCCTCCAGCGCGGGTACGTGTCCATAATCCTCGGCATTGGCCTCCAGGTAATCGAAGAACTTGCGTACCAGCCCCCAGGTGTCGGCTCCCGGGCGCGCGGAGGCGGACGACAGGGCCGCCGCGGGCAGAGCCGAACTGGCGCGGCCTCCGCTCACTTCGCTCCCTGGTGGCCGCGCTTTGCTCGTCCAGCCCAGCATCCAGCGCAGGGCCAAGGTGTGAAAGGAGTAATCGCCCTCCTCCAGGGAAACTTGCCCCGCCTGGCTCAGCCAGTTCATGAGCAGCGCCATGGCAGCACGGTAATCTTCTTTTTGCAGCAAGGCATCCACGACGAGCGCGAACGCCTTGGGAGACCGAAATCCCTCTAAATGCTGTCGCCAAAAGGAAAGATCGGCCGTCGCTTCGCCGCGCTCATGCCAGTGACCCAGGGCAGTGACAACATGTTCGGCGGAAGCCAGCGCCTCGCCCCCGTGGATCGGACGCACATCGCTGACTTCCACGCTGGCGAACCGATCCCACCAGGTCGCTTGCCGGCGGAGGCCAGCCGTCAGTTCGGTCACGAGGGCCCGCTCGCCCGTCGCCGCGGCCTCCGTGAGCAGGCGGGCATAAAGGTTAAACAGATTCTCGACGACCGCGACCAGTTCATCGATGCGCAGATCTCGAACACTATCT